>NZ_JAOQJF010000004.1:0-116207 GCF_025567195.1 Alitiscatomonas aceti
AAACCCCCTTTTTCTTTTTATCATACCAGAAAAAGGGGATTTGTTCACAATTTATTTACTCATGCGTTTGTCCTGCAGCGGCATTGAAGCTCCCGAGGAATACGATGATGTTATGATCGTTCATCTGGAGGAGAGGGAACATCCGGGAAAAATGCGTCCCATGGGCGTAAACCGTCCCAATCTTCCGATGACAGCAGCCCATAACGAGGAGGAGGGCGTCTATGACGCCACTGTGGTAACGGAAGGCATAAAGGATGAAATTGAGAAGTCCGACAGGATCACCTTTACGGCAGAATCGTTTTCCTCTTATGTGATTACCTTTATTAAATCTGCAACGGAGTAACAGGCTGTGGATGTTTTCCTCATGGATACCCGGACAGGGGCCGAGTTTACAGCTGCTGCGGACAATCTTCAGATCACCGTCGACGATGACGGTATCGAAATCCTGAAGCTGGTGGAAGGAAACCAGATGGGACAGATTGCAAAAACTGACGAGGTGTCTCCTGACGGAGAAGCGGTCTATATGTCCTACGCCTATGCGTCCACGGATGAAGAGGGAAATGACCGTATTACCCATGTGAATTTTGCGGAGATTGAAGGGAAGGATCAAGCGGCGCTTTATCTTTGGTACGATCATCTGGGTACTCTCGAGATCCCCGTTGAAGTGTATCTGGAGGACAGTCCTGCCGATGAACAGTATGAATTTACGATCGTGGCAGGGACGATCCGAAACAATGCAGAGGCCGTTTTAAATGACGCAGATCTGACGGAAGATCTGGGAAACTACGCCTTTGAGAAGGCCGTTGTGCATAGGGAAGAGGATGGCGAGGAGCAGGAAATCGAAATCGTTTCCAGGATCGGAAACACGATCTATTACAGTACAAAAGTCAACAACGGCGTGGTTGGAAACTTTAAGGAAGGCAGCGGAAGAACGATCCGCCTTTATTATAAAGAGGCGTATAAGGTGACTCTTACTGTTACAGCCGCTTCCGGGACAGAAACTAATATTGGAAACACGGTGAATGGACAGTATGTGGGAGATACTATTGAGATCGACGTTGCGAAAAACGGAGCCTTCAATATCCCCATTACCATTGCCCAGGGATATACGGTAGAAGTAAATTGCGATGAGGATCCTGGACTGAACTATAATTCCGCAGCTGAGAGTAATCAGCAAAGGGAGTATACCATCACCGGCACAGGCCTTACAGGGAATAGGGATATCAATATCGCTTTTCATAAGCCGGAGCTGGCGTTTACGTATGATTTTTCAGAAGCGGCGTTTGGGAAAATTACAGTGAAAGCAGATACAGATGGAGACGGAAACTGGGAAACTGCGGATAAGCAAGGAACATTTAAGATTCCAGATGAAACGAAAATGCTTCAGTTCCAGTTAGAGCCTCAATCATCAACATTAGTCTGGGAAAATAGAATCCTTGATTCGTTTGCTATTAATGATCAGACTTTGACGATGCCGGCGGATCCGAGTATCATTTCTGAACCAGAAGCATACAGCCAATTGTTTGATATGGCTGGAGAACAGATCGCAGATGTTAAAATTAAAGCAGAAAAGAATTATAATTGGGGTGGCGCTAAATTCCAAAGGACTTATACGGTCACAATCAGCAATATTAAATGTCCTTTAACAATGACAGGAGGCGGTGTGCGTCAATACTTTGAAAATGCTATAATTTTATATGAAGTAGGAGACGGACTTAAGATATCCTGGGCTTACAACAATCAGGAAGAAAATAAAGTTGAGATTGACAAGGGCGATGCAGTTGAATTTTCGGATGATCTTACCTATTATATAGAACCTCAGAAGGGATATTATATCGATCAAGTGATCACAAGTGCTCAAAACGAAGGCGGTGAACCAGAGAATCTCACCAGCAGCCTTGAATCCATTGACCCGAATGGGCAATGGTATGAAGGAAAGAAGATTACCTTGAGTCCTAAAAACTGGTGGAGTCAAGAGGATGAAACGCTTGTGAAGATTACATCAAAAGAGACTAACTATCAGTTTGTATGGGAAAATAATAATAAAACAGTTCCCTTGAGCGACTCCTTTACCTTACCGGGAGAGGATGCCCTTTCCATGCCACTGTACAGTAATGTGGTTCCTGATGAAACAGCGATCCCAGAAGGGGCAGTATTCCAGGGATGGACATTGGGAGCGAATGATACACATATTCATTGGGGAAACGAGTCCATTTCCAGGCGGGAACTTCGGGAAGCTATGGAGGCAGGAAACCTTACAGTGGAGTATCCACTGACAGCGGATGAGGCTGTTAAAATCCCTCTTACTCCCAAATATGTGGCAGCAGATCTGGCTGATACCATTCCCTATTCGGTAAAGGTCTATCTTGGAAGCGAGAATACCGAACCAATCGAGTCTTTCGAGTATCGGGGTATAGCCGGTCCGGCTATTGAGGAAGGGGCCTACATTGAGCGGCCTGAAATCAAAGCGGTAATCGATCAGTATCAAGACGAGTATCCGGAGAAAGAAATCATAGGAATTGAAAGTCTTTCTAATACAGATAATGTGGTGAAGATCATCCTAAAAAAAGAATATGTGCAGATTCACACATTAGTAGAAGAAGAGGGGAGCGTAAGCCACGGAAATTATCAGTATGGCAGCGATACCTTCGACAATAAGGATTTGATGGTGCGGAGCGGTGATACGATCAGGTTAAAAATAGTTCCTGATGAGGGGTATACGATCGGGCAGCTGTTTATTGGCGGAACGCCCCAAACCATTGATCGCAGCAAAATCGATGAAGATGGAAACTATGAAATTGAATATACTGTTTCTGAAACTGCAACTATTTGGACTTCCTTTGCAGCGGACATAAACGGCAACGGAGAGCCCGATGAGACGGAAACCACATATTCTATCACCTACGCTGCCGGTACAGCTGGTACAAATGCGCAGAATATGCCGCAGAATAAGACAGACATCTTAAGCGGAACCACTCAGACTATCTCCGCTGCGGTACCGACCTGGACTGGCTACGTATTCACGGGCTGGACCAGTACAGACGTAACGGAGACTGCCGGAAGCTTTACGATGCCGGAGAAGAACGTAACCTTTACCGCCACCTGGAAAGAGGATGCAAATGGAGACGGTGAGCCGGATGATACGGAAACAAAGTATTCTATCACCTACTCTGATGGAGAAGCCAAGGGCGCAGCGCAGGGAATGCCTGCGAAGGCTGAGAATATCTTAAGCGGAACCACTCAGACTATCTCGACTGCGGTACCGACCTGGACAGGCTATGTATTTGCAGGCTGGACCAGCAATGAAGTACAGGCAACCAGCGGAAGCTTTATAATGCCGGAGGCTAACGTAACCTTTACTGCCACCTGGAAAGTGGACGCAAATGGAGACGGTGAGCCGGACGATACGGAAGCAAAGTATTCCATCACCTACTCTGATGGTGAAGCAAAGGGAGCAGCGCAGGGAATGCCTGCGAAGGCTGAAAATATCTTAAGCGGAACTACTCAGACTATCTCGGCAGCGGTACCGACCTGGACTGGCCATGTATTCACGGGCTGGACCAGTACGGACGTAACGGAGACTGCTGGAAACTTTACCATGCCGGAGAAGGACGTAACCTTTACCGCCGCCTGGAAAGTGGACGCAAATGGAGACGGAGAGCCGGATGAGAATGAGCAGAAGTATTCCATCAGCTACTATGACGGTGAAGCGAACGGAAATGCGGAGAAGATGCCACAGAATGAGACAGACATCTTAAGCGGAACAACGAAGACCCTCCCGACAACGGAACCGACGTGGACAGGCCATGTATTCACGGGCTGGACCAGTGATGAAGTACAGGCAACCACCGGGAACTTTATCATGCCGGAGGCTAACGTAACCTTTACTGCCGCCTGGAAAGTAGACGCAAACGGAGACGGCGAGCCGGATGATACGGAGACAAAGTATTCTATCACCTACTCTGACGGCGAAGCAAAGGGAGCAGCACAGGGAATGCCTGCGAAGGCTGAAAACATCTTAAGCGGAACTACTCAGACTATCTCGGCAGCGGTACCGACCTGGACTGGCTACGTATTCACGGGCTGGACCAGTACGGACGTAACGGAAACTACCGGAAGCTTTACGATGCCGGAGAAGGACGTAACCTTTACTGCCACCTGGAAGGTGGACGCAAATGGAAATGGAGAGCCGGATGAGAATGAGCAGAAGTATTCCATCAGCTACTCTGACGGCGAAGCGAAGGGAGCAGCGCAGGGAATGCCTGCGAAGGCTGAAAACATCTTAAGCGGAACAACTCAGCCTATCTCGGTTGCGGTACCGACGTGGACAGGCCATGTATTCGCAGGCTGGACCAGTACGGACGTAACGGAGACTACCGGAAGCTTTACGATGCCGGAGAAGGACGTAACCTTTACTGCCCTCTGGAAGGAGTATAGCAGTGGCGGATCCAAAGAGGAAGATGACGATGATGCGTCAGAAGAAAATGGCAGCGGCAGCTCCAGAAAACCCGTCGAGGCTCAAAAGGGCCAGGTTGTCAATGCGGCGGGAAAGACTGGGGAGTGGGTCCTGGAAGGAAACCAGTTCACAGAACAAAATGGGTATATTCCCTCGAGAGAATATCTGAAAATTGATGGAAACATTTACGGCTTCTACTCCAGAGGATATGCCATTGGATCTGAACATGGCCACTACTACACCAGTGAAGCCATTGCGGCAGCCGGAGGCTATCGAGATGCTCAGGGAGCCTGGAATCTGAACGGCTGGTGGGTCCGTTACAGTGATGGTACGTATCCACACGGACAGTGGGAGTACCTGACCTACAATGGACGTTCAGACTGGTATTACTTCGATGAAGACGGCTGGATGGAAGACGGCTGGTTCCAGTGGGAGGATCACTGGTACTATCTGCATACAGAGTATGACGGCTTCCGGGGCCATATGTATACAGGCTGGCACGAGATTGGCGGGAAATGGTATTATTTCCGCACAGATCAGGACGGCGGCACGCCTGGAGCTATGATGACCGATGCAAGGACGCCGGACGGCTTTTATGTTGGAGAGGATGGCGCCTGGATTCAGTAATGTTGAAGGTCTGGAACTGGTAAAACAGGCGGAAGAGGCCCTTTTATGGCAAAGAAAAGTCCATAAAGGGGCCTCTTCCCTGTTCCTGGTGATAAAAACGCCGTTTGTTTTTTGGGAAAAGTAGTTGACAACGCATTGGAAATATAGTATAGTTACATAGGTTGTGAAAGCAGCCCACAGGAAAGCAGGTATCCGCCTCACCCTGGCACGAGCAAGTGACCCGGGTTCATACAGAATTGGTTTCATAATCATGCAGCAGCATGCAGAACCGATGCAGTTAATGAGCGGATAGTTTACTATCTGCTTTTTCTTTTCTATTTTGTCGATATTAAAATGAGTATGGAGGTGCACGGCTATTAGCGAGTTAATGATTAACGAACAGATTCGTGATAAGGAAGTTCGTCTGATTGGTGAAAATGGAGAGCAGCTTGGGATCATGTCTGCAAAGGATGCCTATAAGATGGCCAGAGATGCAGAGCTTGATCTGGTGAAGATCGCGCCGACAGCAAAGCCGCCGGTGTGCAAGATCATTGATTACGGCAAATATAAGTATGAGATGATCCGTAGGGAAAAAGAAGCGAAAAAGAAGCAGAAGGTCATCGAAGTGAAAGAAGTCCGTCTTTCTCCTAATATCGATACCAATGATCTTAACACGAAGGTTGGTTCCGCAAGAAAATTCATCGAAAAAGGCAATAAGGTCAAGGTTACGCTCCGGTTCCGCGGACGTGAGATGGCCCATATGAATCAGACCAGATACATCCTGGATGATTTTGCCGAGAAACTTGCTGATATCGCAGTCGTTGACAAGCCTTCCAAGGTAGAGGGAAGAAGCCTGGTAATGTTTTTAACTGCAAAAAAATAGGGATAATTTTAAGGAGGAATTTACAATGCCTAAAATGAAAACAAGCAGAGCAGCTGCAAAGCGTTTCAAAAAGTCCGGAACAGGTCTGTTAGTAAGAAATAAAGCTTACAAGTCCCATATCTTAACTAAGAAATCTACAAAGCGGAAAAGAAATCTTAGAAAAGACATCGTTACTGACAGCACAAACAGCAAGGTAATGAAGAAGATTTTACCGTACTTATAATAGATTCGGGATTAAGAAGGAGGAAAATAAGCAATGGCAAGAATTAAAGGCGGCTTAAATGCCAAGAAGAAACATAACAGAGTGCTGAAGTTAGCCAAGGGTTACAGAGGCGCACGTTCCAAACAGTATAGAGTAGCAAAGCAGTCCGTAATGAGAGCTTTAACCAGCTCCTATGCAGGAAGAAAAGAGAGAAAGAGACAGTTCAGACAGCTGTGGATCGCCCGTATCAACGCTGCTGCCCGTATCAACGGTCTTTCTTACAGCAAATTCATGTATGGCTTAAAGCAGGCCGGCGTTGTTATGAACCGTAAGGTATTATCCGATATGGCTATCAACGATGCAGAAGGATTTGCAAAGTTAGCAGAGCTTGCAAAGAGCAAGCTGGCTTAATAAGAAAAAGAAATACGCCGTTTCCTTTTCCGGTGAGACTGGATCAGGAAGCGGCTTTTTTTAATCCTGTATTTCTTCAAAAAAATGTGTCCAGACACGGAAAAAGCTTTGGGGCATCCGCTCGAGGGGGCTCTCCGGGGTCCATAGGAGCCAGATGGTAAAATTTCCCTGTTCCTCCCGGATCGGAAGGCTCACCAGCTCTGGATCGCTGCTGGGGAGTTTTTTGTTCAGAAATGCGATCCCGGCGTTGTGTTTTAAAAGCCGGAGCAGACTGGAAAACTGGTCCACATGGAAGGCATAGGAAAATTCCTTTCCGCGTTTTTTATAAACGTACTTCAGAAGCTGGGTATTCAGATCGTCACCGGCGTATCCGATGACAGGGCAGGTGATCAGGTCTTCATAGGAAACCTGGCCTTTTTCTGCCAAAGGATGGCGGCGGGACATGGTGACATATCTGTGACGGCTGGTATGCAGCTTCAGGCTCCTCAGATCGGGATCCGGCGCATCGCGCATGGCCAGGACCGCGTCCAGGGAGGAATCGCGCAGCATAGATAGAAGAAGCGGAACTGTACGGTTAGTCGTCTGAAATTCCAGATCGGGAAGCTGTTTTTTTAACTCGAAGTAAAGATCCAGCCAGTAAAATTCGTTGAGCACCACTGGAACGCCCAGACGGAGAGGACGGCTGATGGAGAGGAATTGCTTCATCTCCTCTGCCAGCCGTTCGGTCTTTTTCAGGATCCCGCTGCATTGATCCAGAAAAAAGGATCCGGCGGCGTTGGGGGCAAGTCCTTTGGAGCTCCGGTCAAACAGCGGGATAGAAAGCTCTTTTTCCAGAGCCCGTATGGCCATGGAAATGGTGGATTGGGAAACGTTTGCCGCCTGGGCGGCCTTTAGGGTACTGCCGCAGCGGCAGACCTCCATAAAATACTGCATTTGTAAAAGAGTCATAGCGTTCCTTTTTGCCGGGAGAAGATCTGAATACATTTATTATACAGGAAAAAGCCTGTGGTATCAATAGAATTGATACTATTATGAATTATATATGTTTCACAAAGCCTGGGAAATATGAGATAATATGCACATAAACAAAAACGAAAAAGCATAAAAACTGTGCACTTTCACAATGCATGTACCCGGGGAGAAAGGAAGCAGCGGTTATGCAAAAAACAAAAGGAGAAATGTCATGATTGCTGTAATTGGCCTTATTATGTTTGCGGTGTCCTCATATCTGGCGCTGAGCAAAAAGATGCATCTCATGGTACCCTTTGTGGTCGTACCTGTGATCGCCGGACTTTTCTGCGGTTTTTCTCTCCCGGAGGTTTTGAATTTTGCCGCCGAAGGAGTTACGGGAACCTTCAATTCGGTCCTTCTTTGTATCTTTGCAGTCCTGTATTTCAGTGTGCTGTCCGAGACGGGGATGTTTGATATTATGGTAAACCGTCTGGTGGGGATCACCAGGGGGAATATTTACATCGTTATGGTGGTAACGGTCCTTGTGGCTTTCATCGGCCATCTGGATGGAGCCTACAATACCACATACCTGATCGCAATTCCGGCTCTGGCCCCGCTTTATAAACGACTCAATATAGACCGGCGGAGCCTGGTGCTCCTGGTATCCCTGGCGGCAGCGCCCATGACGGCCATGGCCTGGGGACAGCCGGCGAAAATGACGGTTTTTGATCCGTCCATCGATCCGGTGGTCATGGCTTCCAGCCTCTATCCGGTGGTGGCGATCATGCTGGGGCTTGCTGTGGTCACCTCTCTGGGCTTTGGCTATTACTATTCTAAAAAGAATGCCTCTGAGATCGCTCTGCTGAGAAAGAGCTTTGAAAATGGAGGCGGAAGCCAGAAGGTGGATTTTTCGGATAATCCTCTGGCACGTCCAAAGCTTTTCTGGGCTAATTTTGCGCTGTTTCTTGGCTCTCTGGCCTGCTTTATGTTCATGACCGGCGTAAAAACATATGTGCTGTTCATGGTATTCTCATGTGCGGCGCTGCTGCTCAACTACCATACCCAGAAGGAGCAGAGCCAGATCATCCGCAAGCATTCGGCTACCATGCTGGCCCCGGCGATCCTGTTTTTGGGGATCGGAATCATGGTCGGGATCCTGAACGGAACGGGAATGGTAACGGCTATGGTGGATGCTGTCCTTGGCATCGTTCCGGAATCCATGGCAAGATGGACGCATGTTTTATACGCGATCCTGATCCTGCCGCTGGAGATCTTCATCCCATATCAGGCCTTCCAGAGCATGAACCCGCTGCTTCTGGGTATTGGAGCAGGCTGCGGCCTGACTGGCTACCAGGTGTTAACGTGTATGAATATTTCCTATCTGAACCCATGTTCTCCGCTGGTGGCTGCGGCGAACCTGGCCTGCGAGCTGGCAGAGGTGGATATCATCAAGCAGGTGAAGTTTTCTGTACTGTTCTGCCTGGCCTTTAATACCATCGGAGTTCTGATCTGCGTGGCCCTTGGACTGGCGTAAAATATAATGAACGAATGTCCGGCCGGCGCTGCCGGCCGGGAAAAGAAAGGAATGATAACGATCATGAGTAAAGAAGTAAAGGTAACGCCAATGGATACTGTAAATAATGCCAGGACCATGCCCTGGAAGGTGGCCATCGAGCCGTTCCGGGTGGCTCCGAGGGTCTGGTATGTGGGGAATACCTGGGTAGGGAGCTTTCTGATCCAGACCAGCGAGGAGCTGGCGCTGATCGATACGACAGTGATGGAGGATCTGTATCTTCTGATCGATTCCATCCACCGCCTGGGCTTTGATCCAAAGGATCTGAAGCATATTTTTCTGACCCATGCCCATATGGACCACGACGGGGCGGCCAGGGCCTTAAAGGAGCTGACGGGAGCAAAGGTATGGCTGTCCAGAGAGGATGAGGAATGGCGTCACCGCCCGGAGGCGGATATGAGCGACACGGGATTTGCCATCGTTCCTTATGAAACAGACTGCTTTTATGAGGATGAAACGCCCATTGTCATGGGGGATGTGGTCATCCGCACCAGACTGTCCGCTGGCCACACGCCGGGAACCACTTCGTTTTTTGTAGAAATGAAGGACGAGGAGGGAAAAACGGTGGTATGGGGCATGCACGGAGGCGTAGGGATCAATACCATGAATACGGACTATCTTCAGAAGGTCCGCCTTCCCCTGTCCCTCCAGGAGGATTTTTTTCGGGGCTGCGAGGAGATGAAGTCCATCCATGTGGACATCTGCACACCCAGCCATCCATCCCATTCAGATATGCTGGAAAGGATCCCGGAGGATCGGAATGATTACCGGCCTTTTGTGGATGAGGGAAAATGGCCAGCCTTTCTGGAAGAACGGGCAGAATCCTTGAGAAAGGTCCTGGAACGGGGCGTTTACCAGAGATAAGGGCAGCCTGAGAGAGGAGAAGAAGATGGATACACTGCTGATCAGAAATGGAACGGTCGTGAACGCGGAGGATGGGACCATGGTCCAGGCGGATATCCTGGCCGAAGGAAGCAGGATCCGGAAGGCAGAGCCGGGGATCTGCGACCGGGCGGTCAGCGAGATCGATGCGACAGGCTGTTATGTGACTCCGGGACTGGTGGACCACCATACCCATATCTATCCCATGGCGTCCATCGGGATCTCTGGAGAGGCCGCCTGCTTTGGTTCTGGAGTCACAACGGCTGTGGATGCCGGGAGCACGGGCTGCGGGACCTATGAACGATACCGGCCCTGGATCCGTGCGTCCAAGCTGGCTGTCTGCCCTTACATCCATGTGAGCACCGGGGGGCTTTCCAGCCTTCCGGAGGCCATGGAGGATGTGGATCCGCACCATATGGACGCGGAGGGGATCCGGGAGCTGTTCCGGCGGTACGGGAATGAGCTTGCGGGACTTAAGATCCGGATCAGCCGGAATATCGTAGGAGATCTGGGATTGGATCCTTTAAAGCGGGCGGTGGAGATCGCGGAGCTGACGGGGGTTCCTTTGATGGTCCATATTACGGACCCGCCGGCACCGATAGAAGAAGTTCTTTCTGTCCTCCGGCCTGGGGATATCGTTACCCATATGTATCAGAACACCGGACCAACGATCCTGGATCGCGGCGCCGTCTCGGACGCCGTAAAGGCGGCGCGGGAAAAGGGGATCCTGTTTGAGGCGGCGGATGCCCGGGCCCACTTTTCCTTCGAGGTAGCGGAGCCGGCCATCGGAGAGGGATTTTATCCAGATCTTCTGGGAACTGATATCACCAGGCTCAGCATGCATCTCAGGCCGACGGCCTTTAATCTGGCCATGCAGCTCTCCAAATACAGCTGCCTCGGGATCCCTTTTGGGACGCTGATCCATATTGCGGCCTGGAAAAACGCAGTCAACCTGGGGCTTTCGGACCAGATTGGGAGTCTGAGGCCTGGAAAACAGGCGGATATCGCTGTATTCCGGCCCTGCCGGAGGCGGAATGTATTCGGCGACCGGCCGTTTTCCAATAAAGATGCGGAATTCCGGGAGGGGGATCTGATCTATGAACCGGTGCTTACGGTAAAGGTCGGGGAGATGGTGTGGAGAAGTGTGACTTTTTAAAAGAGGGAAATGAAAAGCCTGGCTGGGCGTGCGTCAAAACACGCTTCCTGCCAGGCTGATTTTTGTTTGAAGGTATGCTGTGGAGCGGGAGCGGATCTGAAAAATAAAAAGCCTGGACTCTTACGAATCCAGGCTTTATGCGGAAGATGGGACTTGAACCCACACGATGTAACCACCACAAGATCCTTAGTCTTGCTCGTCTGCCAGTTCCGACACTTCCGCGTATCGTTCTGAGCTTTTGTTGTTCAGCTCTCACCGACGTGTTATAATATACCACAGCCTGAAGGATTTGGCAAGTACTTTTTTGAATTTTTTTAAAAAATATTTTTTTGAAAAAGTTGTTGACAAAATGACAGTTTTATAATATAATTCAACATGTCGCTGAGAGATATAAACAAAGCGGCAGAGAAGAAATGCAGAAGTGGCGGAATTGGCAGACGCGCACGGTTCAGGTCCGTGTGGTAGCAATACCATGAGGGTTCAAGTCCCTCCTCCTGCACTGGCAAAGAAACCTGTTTCCAAAACCTGTTTCCAGAAGGGAGCAGGTTTTTTCGTATTCTGGACAGAGTGGACCTTTATACAAAAACGTCCCCTGAGGATCCGCTCGGAGCAGAAAAGGGACCTGCTGGAGGCGGATGAATTTACGCGTACTTGTACTGGCAAAAAAAATAAAAAAAAGAAAAGAAAAAAGCTTGACATTTTGAAAAAAATGTGTAAAATAATACGTGTCGAGTGAGAAAAACGGCAGAAAAGGAAATGCAGAAGTGGCGGAATTGGCAGACGCGCACGGTTCAGGTCCGTGTGGTAGCAATACCATGAGGGTTCAAGTCCCTCCTCCTGCACGAACAGAGAACGGAAACAGCCTCCCAGAAAGGGAGGCTGTTTTTGTATCAGGAGATCCGGACAATGGAAAGTCCGGTCCTGGCTTCGAGAAAACGGGAAAATTCCTCCGGCATCCCGCCTTTTAGTCTGGCCTTGTCGTAGGCCTGGGCATGGTTTTCTCCCAGTATCAGGATAAAATAGTCCGGAAGCTCAGCAATGGCTGCAATCCGGTCATAGGGCCAGTCTGTCTGCCCGCTTCTGGTTTCCGTATGGTAGGAGTCCTCCTTAAAGACGGAGACGGCTGATTCTGTACCGGGAAGCAGCCGCTTTCTGGCGAAATAGCCGTTGAGCCTGTCCTCAAAGAAAAAGGTTAAGAGGATGGCGAGGACAGCCGACAGTGTAAGGAGCGTCCTTCCATTAATGGAAAAGGAGCTGCCCGCCGGAGGAAGGAGAAGGAAGGTTCCCAGAAGGACCACGATCCATCCAAAGATATGGGCGCGGCGGCTCCTCTTTTTCCTTACGGTTTTCCGCAGGGCTCTGGCCATGGCGGTCAGAGTCTTCATGTCATAATCAGTGGTGGTGGTAAATTCCATACGATCATCTCCTTGTTTTTTATAAAGATATTATAGCGGATAGAGACGCCGGTTTTCAAGAGAACTGAAAAAATGAAAAGAAAGGGTAAGGAATCTTAAGATTCGTTTAATTTCACAGGGGCTTGTAAAATTCAGGGGAAACGCATCAAACCCCTGATTTTACAAGGAAAATACAACAAAACAAGAGGCTGAAAAGGATGGGGCAGGAGTGGATAAAACGGGACGGTTTGTCACACACTTGTCACAACCTTAATCCTCTCGATTTCTGCCCGGAGGGCAGACAGATCGCGGTGTCCATAGACCTTATTGGTTACGTCCTTAAAGCTATGTCCCATTAGCCGCTTGCGGTCATTATCACTGACCTTAGCGTCTTCCAGCAATGCCGAGAATGTGTGCCGGCAGTCATGGGGTGTGTGCTTGGGATCGCCAAGGATTCCCAGATTATCTAAAGCAGCAGTACATCTTTTACGATAGGTGTTTGTGGATTGGCACAATAACGCCCCATCCCGGGCTAAACGGCGTTTTACAAGTGGCAAAATTGCGGAATGAATGGGAACAATCCGTTCCCTGCTGGTTCTTGTTTTAAGGCCTCCGCGGAAGCAGTAGTCGGTCAGATCGACTTCAATAACCTTTAATTCCGATATACGGTGTCCAGAATAGCACATGATCAGTAAAAGTTCAATGATAGGATCTTCATTATGAGACCAGAGCATCTGGAGCTCCTCTTCGGTGAAGGGGACTCCGTGTTCATCATCATCGGGTGTCTTGATCGAGACAAATTTGGAATAATCCTTGTCACACCATCCGCATCCATCTGCGTAATGATACAGGGAATGGTACAGATTTAAAATCTGCTCAAGGCTGGAATGCTTGAGAGGACAGGCATCCAGAGTGTCCTGCAGATCTTTCGCAGTGATAGACCGGAACTCACGATCATGCAGATTGGCACTGTGCTTGAATCCCATACGGGCTCCGTATATGCAGGATTTAGAATACTGATGTCCTTCGTGGAATTTGTTTGCATAAAAAGCCTCATAGACTTCAGCATAAGTTGGGGACTTTGATTGTTGCTTTCCGGAATAGTCGGACAGAATGTGCTTGATGATGGTATCTGAGTTTTCAAGACTATCCAGGGAAGACTTCAATGTTCCCTCCATGCCAGGGACGTATGTACCGGCCTTGTAGGCCGTGAGGACGGCAAAGCCGACATACCAGTCATCCACATAGCAGAGAGCCCGCGGAACGACGTACATGCCGTTGACGGGGTTTTCATGGGCGGGTGGATGTACCGCGTAAGGATTCCTACGGCCAGATCCAAGATATCGGATGCTGCCATAGCCATTTGGTAACTTCGTGTGTTTTTTCCGTTTAGGCATAATATTCCTCCTTGCATTGGTTTGGGTATAAAAATAACACCTGCTTGCCAGATGCATAAGGAGTATGGTATAATCTGAGTGGTTAGGTCAGGTTATTTCTCCCGGCATCGGGTAGCAGTAACCGGTCTGTGGGCCGTCTCCAGTTGGCGCTGGGGGCGGCTTTTATATTTGGCATATCGAGTTAGTCTCTATTTCTAAAAATCCAATATAAAAATAAGAAACTTGCACAAAACCAGGCAAAGGCAGACAGGATAGAATAGGATCCGCCTTGAAGGTTGATGTCGTGCATAAAATAAAAACAAGTCAAAACAGAGTTAATTAAGCAAGTCATCAGAATCAAAGGTGTGTCCATCTGGCGGAAAACGCATATACAGATGATTGGGATGAACATATTGATAAAGAAAGTATACCCAAATTCTACTACGCCCATAATCGTAACAGAAGATGTACTAAAAAGTACGGCGTAAACAACAACAAAAATAAACACTAGAGCCATACATTTACCTGCATTTTTCTTGATACAAGGTCCTACTTTTTGGCGGATTTTATACGCTAGAAGGACAAGTAAAATATAAAACGATACTATAACAATACAAGCTAAAACTGATACAAGGATTGGATATAGAAAATACGATAACTTTTCCCATTGCGAACTGTTAGCGGTTTGAATGGGTGCAGCAGTTGTTTCTGTATTAGAGAAACTTTCTTCATAGGTCTCATCATCTCGTTGTGGGCTGTCGGTGGTTTGAATGGGCGCAGCAGTTGTTTCTGTATAAGAAGAACTTTCTTCATAAATATCTTCATCCCATTGTGGACTGTCAGCAGTTGTTTCTGTATAAGAGAAATTATATTCATAAATATCTTCATCATCATAGGGGCATTTCCCGTTAGGATGGTCATGTGCCGGTCGTCCATGATGGTAATGGTATTCGCCTGTGCTCCGGTCATAATGTCCACCGTCTGAATCCGTTCTTCCAGGGTGGGCATTTGCGTTGAATGCAAATACAAGAGTCAGTAGAATTAGTAATGCAACAGATATCAGCTTTTTCATTTGTGTATCCCCCCAAACACTGTCATGCTAAAGAAATACATATATTTTCCGGATCACAGAATCCGTGGAATATATTACAGATCGAACCGGACTTTATATATAAATCTTTGCTTTAAAAATAAAATCTATCTTTACATACTACAATAAGATGTTCAAATAGCCTTATGTGTGCTATCAGAAACTGGTGGATACTGGCTTTCCAGTTCCTCGGGAGTTTTTGGGATCATTCCTAAAAAAGCCCCCATAGTATTGTTTGTAAGAGATTCTATAAAGATGGTTACGGCCTCTCTTTCTTGTTTGCTTAATTTCAGATATTTTTCCAGAAAATTCCTTTCAAAGTCATTTAAATTAAAATTCTTAGCAAAAACATCGAATTCATTTTCTGGCTCAGGTGTAAACATTTCGCCTTGACCAGTTTTTATCCAATTCTCATTCACATTAAACTCTCGACAAATAGAGAGAATCATTTGATCGGTTAAATTTCTTTTTCCATTTTCAATGTTGGAAATGGCCGAACGAGTCACACCGACACGTTTGCCAAACTCTTCCATTGTTAGAGATAGAGTTTTTCTCAATAATGCAATTCGGTTATTCATTGTAAAGTTCCTCCTTTGATAAGAAAAGTATAATACATTATGTTGTCAAAGTCAACAAATGTTTTCAAAGAAAACAAATAATGCTTGACATTGTTTTCTTCGTGACGTATGATGATAACAGAGAATACAAAGAGAGGTGATTGCAGTGTCAAAAGAAACGAAAAAGGATTTAGGTAAAATTGAAGATTTAGAAAAAATAGTAGTAAAATTTCGCAATTTACCGCGAAATGAGCAGGCCATGGTATCCGGGTTTATTGCGGGCCTGGAGGCACAGAAAGCGCTTAACTCAGAGCCAGAGAAAAAAGGAGCCTAGTACCTGTTCAGAGAGGAAAGGAGAGAGAATAGATGAGTGAACCACTTAAACCATGTCCATTCTGTGGTGGAAAAGCCAAAATACATATGGAACATAAAAGAATAGGACTTACCTTATGGGGACGGTGTGAAAAATGTCTCGCGGAAACTGCTGGATATTGTCCCAAAGATGACCTGGAAAGTTTTGAAGAATGCAAAGAGCTGGCGATTAAAGCATGGAACAGACGGACAGAGGGTTCGAAACCGGAGAAAAAAGAAGCCTAGTACCTGGGGAAAGGAGAGAGAATGGAAACTTTATATTTAGCATTATGGAAGGTGATGTCGTTTTGTTTGGTGATCGGGATAGCTCTGTTTTTGATAGGAGTACTCAAGTTTTTCATATTCGGTGATCCCTGTCCGTTTGGAATCATAGGAGCCCTTTTAGTTTTAGGAGCAGTCATTTGCCTTGATCTTATAGTGGTAATGCAAAGGATCATGAAAGCTGGAAACCCACCCAAAGCAGTCACTGCTTTATATATTATGCTTGGCTGTGCGGTGATTAGCTATATTCTGCTTTGGGTGGGCGGTGCCTTGATTGAATATGGATTAGGTTTTTTGGTAGGAGTTGGCGCCATCGGACTGGTGATTAGCTATCTTATCGGATTTGCTGCTGTTGACATATCGAAAGAATCAATGATTCCCCCAGATGCTGCAAAGCTGAAGTATGAAGCTGCCGAGTGCAATGCATGTAGTTACAATCCATGGGAACCAGAAATTCCATCTGGAAATTGTTCTTTCACTGACCATGGTGGAGCCTTTGAGAGTCAGAAGGATTCCCATATTTGAATCAATAGACACAGAAAAGGTATACTGATCGGCTTTTATATCGTTTCGGACAGTGGAGGGAGAAAAAGGGACGTAGATGATAAGTCCTTCATCCTTTAAAAAGTCGATATGCTGACAAAGCCGGGGACGGCTGAATGTACCGACCGACCTATGGGCACCCCTAAAACGTTGCCAGGGCTTTCGACAGTGCTTTTCGATGCCATCAATCGTTGTGTAGGGATGCTTATAAATGAACCGGAGCAGATCCATCCGGTAATCGAAGGGGCCTATTATAAACATAGTACTGATTCCTTTCTATGGGATTTTAGGCATGCTGATAAAGCAATTATAAGGGTGTAGAGGGAGAAAGGCAATATCAAGCGAGGAGAAAGGAGGCTGCCATATGAAATTACAGATCACATTTCCGGACAGGACCCAGGAGGTCATATTTCTTTCGGATCAGGAAGTAGTCCTTGGAGAGGGACTATAAACACTACTACTTTATAATACAAGGAGTTGTGATTGCATGGCACCTAAAGAACTGACTGAAAAACTGCTGTCTGTCCTGGAAGGAGATATCCCATGCGAAGGAGAAGACCTTGCAGAGGCAGACAGCGTGATTGAAGGACTGATTGAAAATCTCATCCGGGGATGGGGACTGAACCAGTTTGAAGCAGGGGATGCGCCGGTACTGCTGATACTGTGTCTGATCTGCGCAAGGGGAGCATTGCAGCAGACGGGGATCATCGGTGAGGGGATTAAAAAAGTGAAAGAGGAAGTTCGCGGCTTCTGCGAATTGGAAGGAGGAAAATGGATTGAGAACGAAAATGAAAATGGTAAAAAGCCGGGAAGAGAAGTCCAATCAGATCACAGTGATAATACGGGCCTGTGACAATGAATCTGCGGAGACTCTTATGGAAGAGATCCAAGCGGCGCTTCGCAGACTGAACCGCCGCATGGAAAAAACGGTAGGATACGAAATTATCACTGTACCTAAACCTATTTACAGTGAGAAAGAAATTTGTTCAATTTGGCCTGAAGGTTACGCACATCCACAGAAGAGGCCTTGATATCGTCCCGTTCTTCTCTGGAACAGGATGGCTCCTTCAAATACGCTTTGAAAAATTCAAGGACATTGTCAATGGCGTAACGCGTAGTAAGTATTTCGTTGTAGGTAAAAAGAAGGTCAGAACAAACATCATTGCCAGAAAAAATGCGTTCAGATGTTTCCGGATCATAATCGGATGGGATATTTACCGACTCAACAGGATTATAGCCAATGGAAAAACCTCCTAAATCAATGGCAGAGAAATCCAGGGACGCGGGAAAGTCATCATTGGCTTCAAGAGATGTGAGATCCACATAATCATATCCATCAGAAGTAATTTGAACGAGCTGGTTGAGAATATCAGTAATCCTATAAATCGCCATATAGTACCTCCAAATAAAATTGATATCTGGTTGGGAAGAACCAGTAAATCAATTATAAGGGCAAAGAGAGGGAAAGGCAATATCGAGCAAGGAGAAAGGAGGCTGCCGTATGAAATTACAGATCACATTCCCGGACGGAACCCAGGATGCCATATTTCTTTCGGATTCAGAGGTCCGGAAGCTGGAATACCAGGTAAAAAAACAGCACCAGTACATGAAAGAACGGGGAATCCAGAAGAATTATACGCTGGTGGATGAGCTGTACTTTGCAATTCACATGTATGCGTTAGATCTCAAGGAGATTCCGGAAGAGGAGGAAACCAGATGAAGGAAAAAGAAACCCTGTCAGAGCGTGTGAGCGTGAATGAAGCGGCACGGATCCTGGGAATGTCACCGACTTCGGTGCGCTTCCAGATGAAAAAGAAGACATTGCCCATTGGACGGGCGGTGCCGCCGGAAAAGAACGGATCAACCCGATGGGCATTTTATATCTACCGGAGGATGCTGAACCAGGTGATCGGGAAGGAAGAAGATGAAAGGATATAAGTGCGACCGGTGCGGCTGCAGGATCTACGTGGATCCGGGAGAAAAGAGGGTCTGCGAGGCCTGTGAGGCGGAAATGGAAGAAAAGACGCCGGATATCCGGCTGGAATACTATGAAAGGTGGAAAAGGACATGGAGAAGATCACGTGCATCGTAATAACAGAAAGGAACCGGTTTCAGGAGGCCAGAAGGAGAAGGAACCGGAGAAGGCTGTTGGCAGCCGCTCAGGCGGCAAAGGAAATGGCCGTGTATGCGCTTATCCTGGCGATCCTGTTATTTTTCGGGGCCGGCCTGGGAGTGACCGTGCTGATCCTTACGGACCGAATGGGGATGAGTTTGGTTGTAGCTATCATGGGAGTGTTTCTGATCTCGGGAGTGCTCTCAGAAGCGATTCCACGGGTATTTTTCCGGGAAGACCGATAAAAGAAGGACAGAAAAAAAGGAGCCGGGGAAACGGCTCCATGGGGCATATGAACAGGAGTTCATATACGAATCATCGTTCTTGAAGTATAGCACATATGCTCCATAAAAGCAAGGAATTATCGCGTTTTCGGACTCGATAAAAGGATTAAACTTAGGAGCATACCATGCACAACAGGATCACATATAAGGCAGGAGCAACGAAGGAGATCATCCACTGCTATCCCAGGGAGGACCGGAAAAGTACCCAGCGGGAGCCAGTAAAGAAAAAGACGCCGGAGGAGATCCGGGAGGCCAATAAGAGGCAGGCGGCCAGAAAATTAGAACGGCTGATGAATGCCAACTTCCGGCCGGGGGACTGGCATATCACACTGACATACCGGAAGGAGATCCGGCCATCCCCGGAGGAGGCCAGGGAGGAGCTGAAGAAATTCCTGGGCTGCCTGCGGCGGAGATACCGGAAGGCCGGTCATGAGCTGAAATACATAGTGGCCACGGAATACCGGTCAAAGCATATCCATCATCATCTGGTGGTCAATGCCATCAATACGGGAGGGGAGATGACGGCCGCCATGGTCCGGGAACTGTGGGCGGTGCGGCGGGGCCAGGACGGGATCCGCGGCAATCCCAAATTCGTGATGCTATACGACAGCGGCGAATACAGCCAGCTGGCCGATTATCTCATAAAAGAGACAGAGAGAACTTTCCGGGATGAGGACAGCGCGGTCAAACAGCGGTATTCCTGTTCCCGGAATCTGACCAAGCCCAAAAAGACCGTGGAGCGGATGCAGGGCAGGACCTGGAGACGGGATCCGCGGCCGCAGAAGGGATATTACATATTGCCGGACAGCGTTTTTAACGGATATGACCGGATGGGCTATCCATACCAGCGGTATGTGATGGTAAAAATAAAGCCCAGCGATTCAGACTGGGAGCAGAGGGGCAGGCCCTCCGTGGGTATGTCACAGGATACCCGTTCACATAAAGACAGCCACCGGCCCCGCGCCGGTGGGGAAAGGAGAGGTCATGAAAGACATAAACGTAATGATCAATGAGATCACTGAGAACCTGATGGATGTTACGGGCTATGAAAAGGCTCTGGATATCCGGTCAGTGCTGTATATGCACCTGTCCGGTTACCAGCTGTCAGAGGCATGTACGGACGTATCTGCCGGAGGAGTGGCCTTTCCGGAAGCGGTCAGAGACTGGGGGATCGAGCTGCAGCTGAATGGCTGCACAGAGGAGACCCTGCGGACCTATGCCTATAATATGTCCCAGTTTCTGCTTGCAGTAAACAAGGATCTGAAGGATATCACGGAAATGGATATCAAGAGATATCTGGCAGAGGGAAAAATGATCCGCAAATGGAAGGACAGCACCTATAACCTGAGACTCCGTACCGTCCGGAGCTTCTTCCGGTACTGCGCAGATCAGGGTTATGTAGATGTGGACCCGTGCCGCCGGATCCGGGACACCAGGACTGCGTATATCATGCAGCCGGTACTGACTGCGGAGCAGCGGGAGCTGATCCGGACGGCGTGCCGGACCGAGCGGGAGCTGGCCCTTGTGGATCTCCTGTACAGCTCCGGGATGCGCGTCTCCGAGGTGATCCGGCTGGACCGGGCCGATATAGATCTGCGCCGCCGGAGGGCAAAATGCTACGGAAAAGGCCGGAAGGAGCGGGAGGTCATGTTTTCGGCCGAGTGCGGAGTCCATCTGGCCCGTTACCTGGAGGAGCGTACCGACACAGATCCGGCGCTCTTTGTCAGATCCAGGAGGCCGTATGAGCGGTTAAGCCGGGATGCGGTCGAGGGGATCCTGCGGACGATCCGGAAGAGGGAGCCGGGCCTGGCCCATGTCCGGCTGACGCCGCATACGTTCCGGAGGACCCGCGGGACCGATCTGATCAACCGGGGGATGCCGGCGGAGCTTGTTGCAAAAAAATTCGGGCACGAAAAGGTACAGACCACGCTGGACTGCTATGCGGCGATCAGCCGGGAGACGGTCTGGGCCGCAGAGGAGAAGTATGGATAGAAGGAGAAACATGAAAGGATATTATCAGAAAAGGATCCATCAGCTGGAGACAGAGCTGGAAAGAAGGCAGCGGGAAATCGCAAAGGAGCGCAAGGCCAGGGAAGAGGCTGAACGGTATATTTATGAGCTCCTGCGGCACATGGGAGGACATGCCCTCATCTGGACCAGGAATCTGGGCCGGCAGAATGGAAAGGTGATCTGCAACGTGGACCAGAGACGCGGAATCGTGCGTATGAAAATTGTATAAGATGAGAGGAAGGAGAATCAGAGATGTTTGAAAAATTCGGGGAATTTGACAGTGCTGAAGAGATAAACCGGGCAGCAGAGGCCCAGAAGCGGGAAGGTGATACTGAGGCTGTCCTTGTGATCGCGGAGGAAAACGGAATCGACCGGGAGGACGCAGAGGATTTTCTGGATGGAATCGTTCCGGAACTTGCCAGCCCTCTGATGGCTGCCATGGGAAAACTCCGGGTAGAGGAAGCAGACCTGGAGCCGGAAGGAATCATGAAAGACTGGCTCTCTTATATACAGATCCAGTGTACGGAAGACGAAGGAATGGCAAAAGCCGTGCGGAGAAAGGGAAAGAGCCTGAAGAAATGCATCGGGGCCCTGCTTAAATGGAGTTTTGAAAATGCCAGGGAGATCAACAAGGAGGTGGCCGGGTATGCAGGTATCCCGAAAAATGTCCGGGTGACGCTCGGGATCCCGGATATGGGGACTGCAAAACGGATAATTATGGAGTATTACGGATCATGATTGTATACAAAGGAATGCGGGGAAATATGACGTGTACCATGGGGAAGGGAATATACCAGTATGAGGTCGGGAAAACGTACAGGGAGGAGCAGTCAAAGGCTGCAAACACCGGTTTCCACTCGGTCGAAAACCCGCTGTATGTCCTGCACTGGTACGGGACAGGAGACAGCCGGTATTTTATGTGCGAAGCAGGCGGAAGCATTGATGAGGCGAAAGAGGACAATAAGATCGCCAGCACCGAACTGACAATCTTAAAGGAACTGACCATCAAGGAACTGGCCGGCCACGGGATGATGTGGATGGTCAACCATCCATCCAGGGCATGGGAGCATGATATCTGTTGCTGTCAGGTCAGAAAAGACCAGGCAGAAATGAAATTGAAAGGCGGAGTTGCCATAGCCAGAGGGGAAAATCCCAGGGTGCGCGGTGTGGCCGGAGCTGTCCTGGGACTGATCCGGGAGGAGGAAGGGGTGATAACCGGGGCCAGGCTGCTCGAAGTAACTGGGGGTGTCCGGCCATGGACATGGTATGTCCTGGATGGGGATACGCCCAGAGAAGAAAAGGAGACGGGGAAACATGAAGAGGAAATTGGTCATGCAGCAGAAGCCAATATGGCCGAAGGAAGCGAATTGGAAAAGCCAGATCACAGCCCAGAAGGCAGGAGATATCCTGATCCTGGACTGGTTTAAAAAAGAAAAATGGAAGGGGCGTCATTGCCTGAACTGCACATCCGGAGAGTATGAAGCCTATGATCCGGAAACGGGAGAGTGGACCAGGGACAAGCTGGAAACGATGCTGAATGAAAGAAAAAACTGGTATTATTGCGGGATCTTGCCAGATACGCACATCGACAGCAAATTTAAGCCTGTTATCGTAAATACCATGGACTTGAAACCAACCACATCATCTCTGTTGCGGGAAATCCAGTGGAAGGAGGATGAATACTCCAGGGATAAAAAACAACGGGCATATTATAAACGGGTACGGCGGATTGAAGAACTGATGGCACAGGTCCCGGATCTGCCAAAGGAACTTGAAGACGGGAGCTGGCTGCACCGGCTCCTGGATCCGGATGGATATTATGCTTTTTACAAAAAAGGGGAGCTGACAGGGAAGACGTGTTGCTCCGAAGAAGCAGAGCCATATAGAGAGGATGGAGGAAAAAAGATCCGACATAACGATATACTGGTATGCCCGGCCTGCGGGAAGCGGCTGACAGCCAAGACCAGAACCGATGCGGTCTGGAAAAAATGCCGGATCCATGTGCTCCAGAAGATAGACGGAGAAAAGAGCGTGGCAAGGCACTTTACAGCCGAGTTACAGCAGAGGGGAAGTAAGATAACATCCTTTATGGACGAACAGGTACGGCTGATCCTGTACCGGGATCCCGCGAAGAACTGTAGAATCTATTACCAGATCGCCAATATGAACCGGTATGAGGACTGGTGGGACCAGAATCCGGAAGGCCGGCACATAACAACATGTTATCTATATGACAAAGGCATATCAGAGGCATTGGAAGGGACCAAGTACAGTGACTGCAGCAGGATCTTTGAGCGAATGGCGGCCGATGGATTTCTGGCAGACTATAACATGATCATGCGGTGGTCGAAAGATTATGCAGGCCCGCTGGAATATCTCTACAAAGGACGGTTTTATCGCCTGGCAAAGGATATGGTGGACAACATATCCGGATATAACGGAAGTTATTGCGGAAAGGGCTTAGATCCATTTGGGGAAGATATCCATGAGATATTCGGCCTGGAAAACTGGCAGAGGATCAACCGGATCCGGGATATGGATGGAGGAGAAAAAGAACTCCGGTGGCTCCAGGAGGAAGAGGAGAGCGGGGAGAAGATCAGCCAGGAAACCTTGAAGTGGATGTGTGCATATAAGATCAATCCGAGAGATATCGAGTTTATCCGGGACTTGATGCGGCCGCAGCAGGTCATGAATTATCTGATCAGGCAGAAACAGGAGTCGTATCCTTCATTGGGGTATAAGGAGATCCTGGAACAGTATGCAGACTACATATCCATGAGCCTGGCAGCACAAAAGGATCTGACAGATCCGATGGTGTACCGTCCAAGAGAATTAAAACGGAGACATGATGAGCTGATCGCGTACAAACAGAAAGCACAGATCCTAAAGGACCTGGATAGGGATCCAAAAGGGGCAGCAGAATATGCGGCGCAGATGAACGAGAAATTCCCTGGGGCAGAAGAAGCACTTGCGGAAGCCCGGGAGAAGTATACATATCAGAGCGAGAAGTACATGGTGATGGTCCCGGAAACGCTGATGGATATCGTGCGGGAAGGGAATGCCCTGCATCACTGCGCAGGATCCTCAGAACGGTACTTTGAACGGCTGATGAGTCGAGAAACATGTATATGTTTTCTGCGGCGCGTGGATGAGCCGCAGATCCCATATTACACAATCGAAGTGGAGCCGAATGGGACTGTGCGGCAGAGCCGGACATATCTGGACGAGGAAACCGGGATTGAAGAGATCCGACCATTTTTAAAGGAATGGCAGAAGCATGTGAAAAAGAAACTGAAGGCGAGCGACCTGGAAGCCCAGAAGGCAAGCGCAGAAAAGCGGGAAAAAAACCTGGAAGAGCTGCGGCAGAAAGGAAATACCAGGGTACTGAAAGCCCTGATGGAAGATTTTATGGAGGCGGTGTAGATGGAGGAGCTTGATTTAAAAAAAGAAATGGGAAACCCATGTGTGTCATACCGGGACCTTAAGGTGGCTATGGATGCGGAGATGGGCCGCGCAGCGGAGAGCTTTGTGCGGATCGGATATCTGTTCAAACTGGCCAGGGATACGGAGATCCTGAAAGAATCCGGATACACGGACTATCTGGAATTTGCCAGGGCCGAATACGGCATGGATAAGTCGCAGGTATCCAGGTTTATCAATATCCATACGGAGTTTGCGGACAGAGAGGACCCGACGAAGCTCCGCGCGGAGTACCAGGGATTTGGCTATGCAAAACTGGCCTTGATGCTGACGCTTCCGGACACGGTGATCGAGGAATTGTCCCCGGAGTACAGCAAGGCAGAGATCCAGGCCGTGAAGGATGAGATTGAGGCAGAAAAGCAGGTATCAGACCTGGAGGTACTTGCGGAGCAGGCAGAGGGACCGGAAGAGACAGCCCCGGTGTTTGTCCAGGCAGTCCGTCTGATGCTGGATGGGGACGTGTATCTGCGGCTCAAGATCCGGAAGGCCCTGAAAGAGGAGCGGCAGATGGAGGCAGTCCAGGAGGCCCTGGCGCCGGCAGGAGAATCCATCTATACGGTCAGGATCCCTGGAACCGGAAGGATGATGATATCCATCAAAGGCATTGATCGGGAGATTGCCTTGATTAACGTCCGGAACCAGGAAAAGGAGATGTATCCATGGTCCTGCCTGCTGGAGGAACTGGAGATCTATCTGGAAAAACCGGAAGAAGAGCCAGTTGCACCGGTGCAACCGGAGAAAAAGAAGGCAGAAAAGAAACCGGCCAGGGTTGTCAAAGCAAAAGAACCGAAAAAGCCAGAAAAAGAGCAGAAAAAAGCCGATGAGAAGCCGCAGGAGAAGGCAGCGGAAGCACTGGATACGATGCCGGATGGGGATGGGTGCCAGATGGAGATCGGGGACTTTCCAGAGGTGCTGCCGGATGATTATGTGGTAGCGCATGATGGAAGTGAGGTCCTGGCCAGCGAGCAGGAGAGGATCAGAAACGAGAAGCGGAAATACATCGAGCGGCTGTGCGCCGGAGCATATGCCTACCTGCAGGGCAACCGGGATGCGATCCATGAGGTAAGGATCACCATAGAGGGAATTGAGGTGAAATAAAATGAAGAAAAGTATAGTGGAGCAGAATCCCGCAGAGGAATGTTACCTTTGCGGGTCCCGGGGATATCTGGAGAGGCATCATATCTTTGGCGGGCCAAACCGGAAGCTGTCAGAAAAATATGGTCTGACCGTGCACCTGTGCTGGATGGATCATCAGGATTCCCGGGAGGGCGTCCACTATAACCGGGAAAAGATGCGGAAGCTGCAGAAGATCGGGCAGCAGGCATTTGAGCAGACGTATCCAGGAAAAGATTTCCGGCAGATTTTCGGGAGGAATTATTGAGGCGGAAGATACTGGGGAGGTTGATTTTTTTGCAAAAAGCCACCTGGGCATGACCCGGGTGGCTAAAGATTAAGAAAGGACAGTTAAAAGAGCATCCTGAAGGACTTTGGAACAGTTGATCCCACGTTTATCAGCAAGACCGGCCATCCAGGCCGGAAGAGAAACGTTTTTGCGGACAGCCTTTGTATCAGTCCTGGCACGATATAAGATTGTGTCGGCCTGGATGATCGTAAGGATATCATCTGGGGTATGAGGGATATCTGCCTGTGAAGTTGGAGGCTTCGGACAGATATCCTCATCCTCTAACCCTACAAGACATAGATTCAAAGCATCCGTAATAAGGCTGATTGCCTCTGGGAGGCTGTTTCCAGTCGTAATGCATCCATCAATATCCGGAACCTTTGCATAAAAGATTCCATCAGATTCAGTGATGACAGCAGTGTAAGCATATAACATAAAAGATCACCTCCTTAGGAGCAGGAGTTTCAGTCCCTGTCCTGTTTAATGTTGGCTTCTTTGAAGATATATTTCATATCATTCTCATTGAAGTCATGCCGCTTTACGGGAATTGTCTTTTGAAGTTGGGGATTGTAGTATAGATCATGGTTTGCTCCATGACGTTTAAATACATATCCATTTTTTTCCAGCTCCTTGATAGTGATTTTTCTTGGATGCATGGTAGAACTCCTTTCTCAATCTTATTATACACAAAATTGTGTATAATGTCAAGAATCTAATACACAAAAATACACAAAAACATGAAGGCTGGTGTGATAAATGGAACGATTAACAGAATATCATTGCGGAGTAGCGGTGATCCGAAATAAGGATCGGTTGTCCGAGGCCATGAGTAGGCTGGCGGCCTATGAGGATATTGGACTGGATCCGGTACAGGTAGGAAAACTGGCAGAATTAAGGACAGCGAAAGCGCCTGTGTTGCATAAGAATGAGCGCAGTATAGTGTTTGTTGACTATAAAGACGGACATGGAGAGGCACAGGAACAGCGTAATAACTGGTGGAGGTGTCCGAATTGCAGTGCAATAGTGGGAGAGAGAGTCTTTTTGAGGGGGAGAAGTCATGATCAGAGAAAACGAAGGAGCTGTGAAAAGTGTGGGCAGAAGATTATGTGGTGGGGGAATGAGCCGAACAAACTTTAACACGTTTATTTATGGCAAACCGGCCGGAGGATCCGGAAGGTTTGCGGGCAGCAGGAAAAAGAAAAAAAGGATAAAGAGAGGGAAATAACATGAAAAAGTACATAGGATGCAAATTACTGAAAGCGGAACCCATGACCAGAGGAGCATACAATGAATACCGTGGATGGACTATTCCAGAGGACGAGGATCCGGAGGATCCGGGATATTTTGTCCGGTATCCGGAGGGATATGTAAGCTGGTCGCCCAAGCATATTTTTGAGCAGGCCTATATGGAGGTGAACGATAATAAGGATCTGCCATCTGGAATATCAATCGGCCAGAAGATGGTGGATGAATTTGTCGCGTACACAGAGACGATCACGATGGGGGACCGGACCACGGTGGTCCGGTGTGTGCTCCGGAACGGATTTGAGATCGTGGAATCAAGCGCATGCGTGGATCCGCGGAACTATTCCGAGGAGCTGGGACAGAAAATCTGTATGGAGAAGATCAAGGACAGGATATGGGAGCTTCTGGGATTCCTCCTGCAGACTGCATGGCATGGAATAAGATAGAGAAATAGAGGTAGGGACATGAATGATAATATCGCAAACAGGATCCAGTGCCCATTCTATGTGGCTCATAACAGCGGGACCGGGAATAACATCACCATAACCTGTGAGAGGATCAAGACCAATATGGGATTCAATGTAAAAAACAAGCTCTTTTTTGCTAACCAGAAGCAGCGTCTGGATTTTATGGAGCTGTTTTGCATGGATGCGAAAACCTGTCAGAATTGTCCCTACTACGAGGTGATCTACAACAACAAATACAGGGAGTGTTAAAATGGGAATCGTAAAGGACCTGAGAAAAGAAAAGGAACGCTTGGAACGGAAAGTGAAGGCAGCAGAACATTTACGGAATACCTGGAAACAGGAATACGAAAAAGAAAAGGCCAGAGGAGACCTTCTGGAGATCGTGCTGGCCGCTTCAGTGATCAGAAATGGAGGTGTCCTGGAACTGACCATGGAGGATATAGGTAAAACAGATGGGAAGCTGATCCGTGGGGAACTGCTGGACGGATCGGACGGGAGGATATACAGGTACATTGTCCAGAGTGGGGAGAAATCATAAGGGTGCAGGAATGGGGCTGTAAAAATATAGCCTCATTTCTTTTTTATAGCTAAAATAAAGAAAATGTATTGCATTTTTATTTAAAAAAGAATATAATCGAATTAAGAAAGGGGTGTTTTATATGGCTCAGGCTGTGAATGTGAATTTTAAGCTGGACGCAGATGTAAAAAAAAGCATGGAACAGGTATGCTCGGATCTGGGACTTTCCATGAGCGCGGCATTTACCATATTCGCCAAAAAAGTAAGCCGGGAGAAACGTATTCCATTCGATGTTTCAGTAGATCCGTTTTATTCTGAAAGCAACATTCGTTATCTTGAAAATATTGTACGTGACGTAAAAGCGGGCAAGGCCCATTTTGCTGAGCATGATCTGATCGGGGTGGATGAATGAGACTGCTATGGGAAGACAGGGCATGGAGTGACTATCTGTACTGGCAGGCACAGGATAAGAAAACGCTGAAAAGAATCAATGGACTGATCAAGGACATTCAGAGAAATACTTTTGAAGGCCTCGGGAAGCCGGAACCGTTAAAGGGAAATTTAAGCGGTATGTGGAGCAGGCGCATTGATGATACCAACCGGATCGTTTACTATGAGAAGGACGGTATTGTTTATATTATTTCATGTAAAGGACATTATGAGGATTGAGGACAGGAAGCTGTCCTCTTTTCTTTTTACATGGCGGGAGAAATCCCGTCTTTTTTTGTGCAAAAATAAGGGGAAAGGCAGGTGAGAAAGATGGCCAGGGGCAAGTACCAGGAATGGATTTCGGATCCAGACAAGAAGATTCTGCTGTCCGGATGGGCCAGGGATGGCCTGACGGACGAGGAAATCGCGAAAAACATAGGAATATCGCGGTCTACGCTGTCCGAATGGAAGAAAAAGTATCCGGACATATCGGACACCCTAAAAAAGGGGAAGGAAATCGTCGATAAAGAAGTCGAGGAATCCCTGTTAAAAAAGGCGAAAGGGTACACTGTGAAGCTTAAGAAGACGTTCAAGCTAAAAAAGGTTACCTATGGAGCGACCGGAAGGAAAGAAAAGGAGGAGGAATATCTGGAAGTCGGGGAAGATGAGGTACATATCCCTGCAGATACGCTGGCCATCATTTTCTGGCTTAAAAACCGGATGCCCGACAAGTGGAAAGACCGGAAGATTGAAATGGCCCGGGACTCCAGCGATGGGGAAGGCGGCGGAGGCCTGCTGATCCTGGCCGATGTAGACGACAGTCTGGAGAATGAGGATATGGAAGAGGCAGAGGAGGCGGATCCCGATGGCGGATAGGAGTGTGATCTGGCGGCCGCAGCCGAAGCAGGCGGTCATGATGGCCAGACCGGAATATGAGGCCCTGTACGGTGGAGCTGCGGGCGGGGGAAAAAGCGACTATCTGATCATGGAGGCCCTGCGCCAGGTACATATCCCACATTATAGGGCGATTATCCTGCGTAAGACGTTCCCACAGCTCCAGGACATCATCAGCCGGTCCATGGAGCTGTATCCATATGCGGACAGGAGAGCCAGGTATAACTCCACAGACCACTGCTGGATCTTTTCCTCCGGGGCACGGATCTATTTTGGATCCATGCAGCACAGCCAGGACAAACATAAGTACCAGGGGCGCCGCTACGACTTTATAGGCTTTGACGAGCTGACCCACTTCCAGTACAGCGAGTACAGCTATCTGATCTCTCGAAATCGTCCTGGAGGCCCGGGAACCCGGGTATATATGCGGGCAACAGCTAACCCGGGAGGAGTCGGCCATGGCTGGGTAAAATCCTATTTTATCACGGTTGCAAAGCCTATGACGCCGGTGCGGACCAGATTAAAGATCAAAACGCCGGAGGGGAGTGAACTGATCCAGACACGGACCAGGATCTTTGTCCCCAGTAGCGTGTTTGATAACAAGGAGCTCCTTAAAAATAACCCAAACTATCTGGCCTCTCTGGCCATGCTGCCGGAAAAAGAGCGCAATGCGCTCCTGTACGGTGACTGGGACAGCTTTGAGGGACAGGTATTCGTGGAGTTTACCGATGATCCAGATGGATACGAGAGTCAGGTATATACACATGTGATCGAGCCGTTCCGGATCCCGGCAGACTGGCAGATTTACCGGGGATTTGACTTTGGATATGCAAAGCCGTTTTCCGTGGGATGGCATGCAGTGGACCATGAGGGATGCATATACAGGATCCGGGAGCTGTACGGATGCACAGATACGCCAAACACCGGTATTAAGATCGAGCCGACGGAGATCGCCAGGCAGATCCTGGAGGTGGAGGCAGCAGATCCAAACATCCGCGGCCATAAGATCATCGGGATTGCGGATCCATCGATCTTTGATGAGTCCCGCGGGGAATCCGTTGCGGCGCTGATGGAGAGGAGCCGGGTATACTGGGCCCCCGGAGATAACACGCGGCTGGCCGGGAAGATGCAGTACCACTACCGGCTGGCATTTGATGAGCATGGCCGGTCCATGTTCTATGTGTTTAATACGTGCAAGGACTTCATCCGGACCATTCCGGCGCTTGTATATGACGAAAAGCGGGTGGAGGACATCGACACAACGCAGGAGGACCATATCTATGATGAGTGCCGGTATGTGCTGATGGAGAACCCGATATCACCCCGGAAAAATGAAAGGAAGCATGTACCGCAGGAAGATCCGCTGAACATGCACCAGAAGGAAAAGGAAAATTATTATTTTTACAGGATCTAAAGGAGAGATATGTCAAGAGAAACAGAGGGACTCTGCGTTAAGGATGTGGAGCGTGTCAGGAATTGTGTCCAGATTGGTGACAAGATCCGGATCCATACGCAGAAAACAAATTTACTCAGAGATAAAACATCAAACAAAGCCAATATCAAAAGGATTGGGACTGTGATTGCAAAGTATCCCAGATTTGCCTTGCTAAGGCTGGAGAATGGCGTGATCGATACCATGATGTGGGTCGATCTGCTTGAGAGGAGGATGAGTTGTGATTAAGGATAGCGGAGACCGCACACAGTTTGACACCGGAGCCATCCTGGAGGCCCAGCAGTCCGCACAGGAGCCCCAGGAATACGCAGATGATAAAATAATGGCCGGAGCCGGAGAAACGCGGGGAAAGCCCGTGAGAGCCTTAGAAAGGATCGCAGACGAGGATGCCAAGAAGGCAATGGAGATCCTTCAGAAGTATAAAGAGGGAAAGCGGCTCCTGGATGAACGTGTGCTTGAAAATGAGCAGTGGTGGGAATTTAAAGAGTGGGAGATCTTAAACTATGGGCGGACAGAGCGGAGGGATCCGGAGCCGGTCAGTGCCTGGATGTTTAACTCCATCATCAATAAGCATGCGGATTTTATGGACAACTTCCCGGCTCCGAATATCCTGCCGAGAGAAGAGAGCGACAAAGAGGCGGCCAGGATCCTGAGCAGCGTGGTCCCATGCATCCTGGACCAGTGCGATTATGAGGCAGTCTATAACGCTGAGTGTTGGGACAAGTTAAAGTCGGGAACAGGGGTTTACGGGATATTCTGGGATCCCTATAAAAACGGGATCGGGGACATCGAGATCCGGAACTGCGATGTTTTAAATCTGACCTGGGAGCCCGGAGTGGAGGATATCCAGAAGTCCCCAAGCCTTTTTTACCAGTCCTATGTAGATAACAGCATCATAGAGGCGGATTACCCAGAAATGAAAGGGAAGCTGGGAGATGGGATCCTGTCCGAAATCCCAGATTATATAGGCGAGGGACGGGCTTATACGGAAGGAAAGAGCCTGGTGACAGACTGGTACTATAAAAAGTCAGTCACGAGAATCGACGAAAACGGGATCAAGATCAGAAAAACGGCCGTGCATCTCTGTAAGATCTGCCAGGGAACTGTGCTTTATGCCACAGAAAATGACGACAAAATGCCAGACGGCCTGTATGAGCACGGGCTGTATCCGTTTGTATTTGATACGCTGTTCCCGATCAAGAAATCTCCGGCCGGAATGGGATATGTAGACGTCATGAAGAGCTGCCAGATGTATATCGACAAAATGGGACAGTCCATGCTTAAAAATGCAGTGGCCGGTGCCCGTCCAAGATACATGAGCAAGGACGGCGGTGGGATCAATGAGAGTGAGTATACAGATCTTTCCCGGGATATCGTGCATTATGTGGGGAATCCGGATGATATCAAACCGATTGACCATTATACGCTGGATGGAGCCTATATCAATCTCCATCAGCTCAAGATCGACGAACTGAAGGAAACCAGCGGGAACAGGGACTTTTCCCAGGGATCTACGGCTTCCGGTGTGACCGCGGCGTCAGCAATCGCGGCGCTCCAGGAGGCAGGAAGCAAGCTGTCCAGGGATATGATCAAGACCTCTTACCGGGTCCACAGGGACCTCATCTACCAGGTGATCGAGCTGATCCGGCAGTTTTATACGACGGAGCGGGCCTTCCGGATCACGGGAGATAAGGGACAGGAGAATTTTGTGACATTTGATAATCGGATGCTCCGGCCGGATCCGGTGACCAATGATTTCGGGATCCGGTTAGGAGGCCGGAAACCATATTTTGATATCAAGATCGTGGCCCAGAAGAGCAGTCCGTTTACAAAAATCGCCCAGAATGAGCTGGCCAAAGAGATGTATAACCTGGGATTTTTTAATCCCCAGCTGGCGGATCAGGCGCTCATGTGTGTGGGAATGATGGATTTTGACGGGAAGGAAGAAATTGAACGGAAGATATCTGAGAACGGGACCATGCTCCAGCAGATGATGCAGATGCAGTCCCAGATGGAGCAGATGGCGATGCTGATCGCGGAATCGACAGGGGACACAAGGATCCTGGACGCACTGGCGGCCAGAGGGCAGCAGGTCCCGGGGACGGTGATGCCGGAGGGGACACAAAAAGAAGCCGCAGAGACCGATGCCATGGGAAATCTGTCAAGAAAAAATGAAAATGCCGTGGCGGCCAGGGCGAGAAAACAGGCCGCCACAGCATCAGCGCCGAAAGCATAGGAGGGATATCATGACAATCATACAGCTCAAAAACACACCGGGAGCCTATAAGCTTGTTGCCATCGGCCACGCGGGAAAAGGCGAAGGAGAAAAAGAAAACCTGGTATGCGCGGCAGTATCCATGCTGACACAGGCGCTGGTACAGTTTTGCCGGGAGCGCTCATACCGGGCCAGGGCATACAGCGACCGGATCGGTGAGGGAGACATTTTTTTGAGATTTTTATCCAATGGAGAGGACCTGGAGATATCAGGGGCTTTCCGGCTCCTGGAGACTGGCCTGGACATGATCGAGCAGTCTTACCCCGGCCGGATCCAGATTGTAAAGATCAATGAGGAGTAAGGGGAGAACTGAAAAAAGCCTCTATGGTAGGATGAGACAAGAAAGACGCGTGGGAAAGACCATGGAAAAGGAGTACATATGAAATTAGATCTCAGATTATTTGACGGCGGCGCTGGAGCTGCCGGAAGTGCAGGTGCAGGAACAGGCACAGAAGGTGCGGCAGCGGCCGTACAGGCGGAAAACACGGGCGCAAAAGAAGGTCTTCAGGACGCCGCTGGAGATGGGGCGGAAGGTGATGGTGTCGCCAGCCGGGAATCATCCGCAGAAGACACAAGGACCCCGGAGGAGCGCAGGCAGGCATACCGGGACATGATCAACAGCGACGAATACCGGGATTTTTATCATGAGGACGTTGAGGGGATCATTGACCGGAGACTCCGCGGGAGCAGGGAAAAAATGGCAAACTATGACCAGGCCATGGAGCTGATCAATTACCTGGGAAGCCGTTATGGGATCACGGACGGGAATGTCCAGAACATCCAGAAGGCAGTGGAACAGGATGACGCATACTGGGAGGATGCAGCGGCCCGCGAGGGGCTGAGCACCGAACAGTATAAGCGCATGAAAAAACTGGAAGCCGAGAACCAGACCATGCGTGCGGCCAGGGAGAATGCAGAGAGACTGGCGCAGAAGGAACAGATCTTTGCAAAGTGGAACACCGAAGCGGAAGAGCTGGGCCGCCTGTATAAGGGATTTGACCTCCGTACTGAGGTAAACAATCCGGACTTTGTAAAGCTCCTGGGAGCCGGGATCCCGATGCGGACCGCATACGAAACGCTGCACCATGACGAAATCATGTCCGGAGCCATGGAATACACGGCCAGAAAAGTTGCAAAAAAACAGATCGACGCGATCAAGGCAGGCCAAAGCCGGCCGGCCGAAGGCGCTGCAGGGAGCACCACCGCCTTCCAGGAAACACAGGATATCAACAAACTGAGCGGGGCCCAGATCCGGGACCTGGCCAGGAGATCCCTGGAGGGGGAGACGATCACGCCGAGCAAATTTTATGAGAGGTAAAGAGCATGGATGATAAAATGATCCGGTTAGATCTGAGGCTGTTTGCGGAGACACCCGTAAACACGACCGGAAGCGGCGGAATGTCCGCGGAAATGAAAACCTATTACTCGCGCTATCTGATCGAGAACGCGAAGCCGAAGCTGGTGCATGACCAGTTTGGACAGAAGCATAACATACCGAAAAATGGAGGTAAAACCACTGAGTTTAGGCGTTATGCTCCGTTAGCAAAGGCAACGACGCCGCTGACTGAGGGAGTGACCCCGAAGGGACAGACATTAACCGTAACGACCGTGACCGCCGAGGTGCGTCAGTATGGCGGATTCGTACCGCTGACAGACATGCTGCTGTTAACGGCCATTGATAACAACCTGGTACAGGCCCTGTCTCTGCTGGGAGATCAGGCCGGAGCCACCCTGGATACGATCACCAGAGAAGTCCTGGCAGGCGGAACCAACGTGCAGTATGCGGAGGGACAGGTGGACAGCCGATCCGCATTAACAAAGGACATGAAGCTGACGGTAAAGGCGGTACGTTTGGCCGCCAGAATGCTTAAAAAGCAGAATGCGCCGGTGATCGATGGAAGCTATGTGGCCATCGTGCATCCGGATATTGCGTATGACATCCAGGATGATCCGGAGTGGAAAGACTGGACCAAATACACAACGCCGGAGCACATGTTTAACAACGAGATCGGTAAGATCGCAAATGTCCGCTTCGTGGAAACGACAGAAGCAAAGATCTTTGCCGGTGAGGGATCTGGAAGCCAGGATGTATACAGTACCCTGGTCCTGGGTGCCAATGCCTACGGCGTGACCAACATCGAGGGAGGCGGCCTGGAGACGATCATCAAGCAGCTGGGCAGCGGCGGAACCGAAGACCCGTTAAACCAGAGAGCAACGGCCGGCTGGAAGGCCACCAAGACAGCAGAGCGTCTGGTCGAGCAGTTTATGGTCCGCATTGAGACCGGATCCAGCTTTAACGACGGTGTTGCAAACTAAAGGAGGGCTATAATGGCAAGACGAGCAAGCGAAGAAGAGCAGGTACTGGCGGAACAGACGCCGGTTGAAGAGCAGTCCCAGGAAACACAGTCCCAGGAAACGGAGAGTTGCACCGGTGCAACTGAGCCGGATGAGGTAGAGGTCGAGCTGTTTAAGGATAATGGCAGATATAAGGATGACGTTGTGGTAGGCGTCAACGGCAAACTGTACGTGATCAAGCGCGGAGTTCGTGTCAAAGTGCCGAGAGCAGTCAAGGAGATTCTGGACCACTCAAGGGAGCAGGATACCCAGACAGCCCTCATGATGGACAGTCTGGAAAACCACTACCAGGAGGAGACACGTAAATATAATGTGTAGTAACGGAGGGGCCGCAGTGTAAGCGGCCTCTTGCTTTAAGGAGGGACAGAATCAGATGATACTTGTAGAGCACAAAGAGCTGGTATTTTTAAACCGGGAACAGTATCTTGGTGCCGTGGGGGATAAAAATGCCGCAAACCGCCTGTTCCGGATCAAGCGGGTAAACGTGGATGGAGTGGATCTGGCTGATCTGTCCTTTCGGCTTAACGCAGAGCTGCCGGATGGGACACCAGATACAGCCTACCTGGAAAAAGAAGTAAGAGAAGAGGAAATCCTGCTCACCTGGGCGGTGTCGGATAAGATGGTATCCCAGCCTGGGACCGCATGGATCAATCTGCGGGCCCATGATGACACAGGAGCCGTCAAGTGGAGGTCCTTCCGGGCCGCGGTGTACACAGAAGGGACCACGGCGGAACCGAGCGGACCCCAGCTCTCAGAAGTGGAGCAGCTGGAGAGAGCTATCGATAAAAAACTGGAATCCGTAAACGCCGCAGAAGAAGCCAGAAAAAAGGCGGAAAAAGAAAGGGAGCAGGCGGAAGCAGACCGGGTGGAAGCAGATCAGGCCAGGGAAGAAAAGACAGATGCGGCGATCAAGACATTTGAAGGGCAGATCGAGGATGCAAGGCAGTATGCAGACAAAGCAAAGTCCTATGCGGTCGGACAGACCGGGACCAGGCCGGGGGAAGACTCCGACAACGCAAAGGAGTATTGCCGACAGTCCAATATCCATAAGGGAGCCGCAGAAGAGGCAAAAGAACAGGCAGAAGCCGCGAGGGACGATCTGATCAAGAGGATCGACAGTGGGGATTTTACGGGGCCACAGGGGCCGCAGGGACCGCAGGGACCACAGGGAGAGTCCGGGATTAATATTCCGGCCGCAAGCGTGATGTATGTATATACCGACTCTGCCGATAACTGTGCAATCCATTGTGTGTATGATGATGCGGTCCATACAGTGCCGCCGGTTAAATACCGGGAGTCTGATGGGGCACTGTTTTGGCAGTATGATGACGGCAAATAAGGAGGGGATAAGATGGCAATCAAAGATGTTATTTTAGGATACGCAAAAGGAGACAAGGGAGATCGAGGCCCGCAGGGAGAAAAAGGGGCCACCGGTGCCACTGGCCCTAAAGGAGAACCGGGAAATATCGCAGATGCCCAGATCACAGACACAGAGGGCCTGGATGTAGCCAAAGGCCAGAAGACCACGGCGCAGAAGCTGTTTGATGCAATCGCAAACAGGATTGTCACCAAACTGGTCACAAATGATGCGCTCACGAAAAAACTTGCGGACTATATGCTTAAAGGCATGATGAGCAATACCAACGTCAACAATACAGGAACAGTCCCGACAAGTGCGCTGATGTACAGCATGTTTGAGCAGATAAATAGTGATTTAACCATCAGTGATGCCAAGATGGCTGTCGAGCGTAATTCCAAAGGTGTTTACTTAATGCTACGGAACAAAATCACAAATAATAGGCTTTCTTTGCTTTTGGATGAAGGTACTAAAAAACTTGTCTTAGATTCCGAAATATCTGGAGAATGGACAGGTGCTGACCCTATCGTTACAAAGTCCGATTTGCAATCCGATTGGATTCCGCTTAAGCCATATCTTGTAAACAGTTGGGAAGATAATGGAGCCAGTTTGTATCGCAAAATAGGAAACTGTTACCTGATAAAACTCTCAGTAAGATATGGGAACTATGAAACAGACCTTGATATTTGCCGTAACCTTCCGTTTTCTGGAGCCGGCGTTTGTACAAATTGTTTTTACAATTCATCTGAGGTTGGTAACGCAATACAAGTAAGTGGGAATAGGCTATTCATAGTGCGAACCCCAATAGCGAAAATGGATACTATTTTTGCAAATTTCATAGTTGGCCCAAATGTATAATTTTTATCCTATGGCTATTGCCATGATATGTATAATCCCGTTATAAGAACTTCCATCATTTGCATTCCGGGCGTATATTATCAGTTCGTTAGGTCTTACCTGGGCAGTAAAAACAAGATTTTGAACACCCGCCGAACTTTTGTATTCTTGGTTAATACATACAGCGCTGTCATATGTTAATCCAGGAAATGAAATCTCCGCGAATCCGTCAGAGAATTGGACATCCGTTTTTTTTAGGACTTTCATATCGGACTTAAAAACAGGTATATCCCATTGTGCGTTACCACTAACTAACCTTCCAAATAGAACAGATTTTGGGTTATCAGAACGTAACATTATCCATCCATAAGAAGCAGATGAGAGATTCCAGAGAATATCAAATGAAGAATTACCAAAATAACCGTCTGAATCGGTCGGTTCCACTCTGACATAATTATACACAAAGAATTTTGTAGTGTTGCTTTTTAACCACTCTATAATAGAATCTAACTGACCACTCATTTTAATTGTAGAGGATGAATATTTATAGACTGAAAAATCACTATTTAGATGTTTTGAAAGGGTGGATTACACTTGAACAGGAAAATATGATTGTGTTCATGAAGGAGGCATAATTATGGAAACGTTAAAAGGCTTGATCGAAAAGGGAATAGCAGAAGAGGGATACGTCGAAAAAGCCTCTGAAAATAACCTGGATTCCAAAACGGCAAATAAAGGACGTAATAATTACACAAAATATTCCAGGGATATAGATTCTTTGGGGCTTATGGGATGCCAGGGTCAGCCTTGGTGCTGCACGTTCCAGTTTTGGCTGGAAGTTCAAGAATTTGGTCTTGAAACTGCGCTGAAGCACTGGAATATGACAAAAAAATCTTATGTGGGATATAATTGTTTTGCCACGTATAATGCTTTTAAAAAAATGGGAAAAGTGGGTATGACACCAGAACTGGGCGCGGTTTCTATTTTTAACTTTTCTCATGCTGGACGTGTAATAAGAATATATTCGGAAAATGGTCAAAAATGGTGGGACTGCTTGGAAGCCAATACATCCAGCGATTTATCAGACAGAAATGGTGGACAGGTTAAAATTAAGAAAAGACCTTGGAATGATTCAACGGTAAAGGGCTTCTGCTATATAGACTATTCAGAACCTGTATATGGATGGATAAAGGATTCTGGAAGATGGTGGTATCAAGATCCGGATGGAGGATATCCCAGAAGCGAGTGGAGGTTAATCAATCACTATTGGTATTTATTTAACAAATATGGATATATGCGGACCGGTTGGAGACGATGGAATTCTTCAACGAAAGAGGTGGATCCAGAAGATGGAAGCGGAGAATACTACTACCTAGAAGAATTCGGAAACTATGAGGGCGCTTGCTGGCATGAAAAAAGAGGCTGCAATGGAGCAATGGAACGCTGGTATGTCGAATGATTTTCGGGGAATCTTTATCGATTCCCCGAATTTTCTCAGCTAAATAGTGATTTGGGATATTACATTACATCGGAAGATGATTTTTCCCATACCTTAATAGGAGGAGCAGCACAAAATATCACCCTAAACTCAAAAATTACGCTCGAACAATACACGAGAATTTTATTCCTTAACTATCCAGGTAGTAATGATGGTGCCTTACTGGCTATTGCTCCAGGGGATAAGATAATTACTGCTTTTAGAAATAATGGAGTTTGGGAAGAAAAATCCTCGCAGTTCATTGCCACAAAGTCCGATTTATTTTCCAATCTTATCAAAGTGACAGATATTCATAATATTAGGAAAAGCTGCCTTTTCCGGGCGGAGTACGGAGCCGCAAATACACCTACCAAAAACGTGGGATATATCGGACTCAGTGTATACGTTGACCGAACCTGGCATTTTGTCATCTGCTCTCCCTATTCCGGAGGAAAACTCTTTTTTGACAGTGTTAATACAAGTGGTTCGTGGATTGGTTGGAAGGAAATAGCATTCAAGTAATAATTCACGCGCAAAACCATACTGCGTTTACCAAAATGGGGGATGTCCCTGTATAATTGATTTTACCTTCCATAGTTACATCGCAATATGATCCGTCATTAAAATTTTGTTGCGTAAACGGGATGCTAATATTTTTAACTGGTCTGTATCCTGTCGGTATTGTCACCCCAGCAAGTTCTTCCTTTCTTACCCATGACGATATACTTAACATAGCTATATTCCCGATACGATATATTACGACGTTTTTGTGTAATTTCTGGGTTTGCAAATCTAAATCGGACTTTGTAACGAGTTCGGTTTCAGTCCCCCATTGTCCATCAACCTCAGAATTAAATGCAAGTTTTTTATCGTCCTCATTAAGCCTAAGCATCAGCAAGTTATTTGTAACTTTGTTACGGAGATATATGTAAGCCCCTCGCTCAACCTGGCCAATTTCCAGGGAAGCATCCCTTGCTTTAAAATCACTATATCTCCGAACATACGGGGAGAAAAGCATACAGGGATACAGTAAAATCAAAGAAAAAAGGAGAAAGTGCCATGGAAAAAGTGATTTTAATGGACGGGACCGAATACACGCTTGCGGTCAATGGATTTTATTCTAATGATCAGGAAGTAGCATTGAAACTGATCACAGAGGACTCATTGGAAACGGTTGCCCGGGCATTCCGGGCTGAAAATGCAGAGACTATGACGATCAAGGGGGACACATTCCAGACCGAGGCCCAGGGATATGTACGGCTGGGAAGCGTAATGACCCGTGACACAGACGCAGTCGTAGAGACAAGGATGAAGGATCCGGAAAGAGATGAAACAGGAGAACTGGTCCATCCGATGCCGAAGCTCGAAGAGATCCGCGGCACTGTGGTATCTCTGAGCATGTGCAAGGAGCGTATGGAGGACCGGGTAGAAAGAAACCGTGCGGATATTGATTATCTGCTTATGATGGAGGGATAGAAATGAGCAAAAATTATGACAAGGTAAAAAACTACTATGACAAAGGCCTTTGGGATATGAGCAGAGTGAAAAAAGCTGTGGGGCGCTGGATTACAAAGGATGAATACCAGAAGATCACAGGAGTACCGTATCAGGAGTAGAAGGAGGTGATCCAACTATCTCCATTTGGGCAGCAGGGTGACGTTGCCCATGTTACAGAACGTAGAACAAAAGGAGCTGGAGAAGTCTGGCTTCTTTTTTTGTTACGGGCGAATTATAGGCATAAAAATGGGAAAATGCAGGAAAAGAAAGGAGGAACGGGGATGAAAATAGCGGAAATCATAGGATTGACAGATGAGCTCAGACCCAATGAATATACAGCGGAAATGAAAACAAGATGGCTGTCAGAAGTGGAGGGGACGGTGGTGGATGAGATCTTGAACCGTGCGGAAGGGAACAATATTAGCTTTGAAGGATATCGTTATGCAACGGATCAGGAAAGGGAGCTGCTTGTTCCGGACCGTTTTTCCGACATCTATATCCAATACCTTATTGCAAAAATAGAGCTGCACGATGAAGAGACACTGAGCTATAACAATGCGGCCGCACTGTATCAGACGGCATTTGACCAGTATGCGGCATGGTATAGGAGGAATCACATGCCCAAAGAAATGGGATATTTTGATATCTGGGGAAGGGGGAAAAGAAATGAACCGGCTGGCATTTGTGACGGAGATCCCGGTCAGAAAAAAGATGATAACGAACTTCGGAGGAATCGATGAGAGAGAAGTGATCCAGGAAAATGCTTTTGCGGATATGCAGAATATGTCTTCTGACATGTTCCCGGCCATCGGGCCCCGGGGCGGCCGCGGGAAGGCGATCCGGAAGCTGGAAAAACCGAATGGCTTGATTTTTAATAACGGTCTGGCGTGGGTGGATGGGACGGATTTTTATTTTGATGGAACGAAGGCCGGAACGGTAACGGACGGAAAAAAGCAGATGGTGTCCATGGGCGCATACATCCTTATATGGCCGGATAAGAAGGTTTTTAATACGAAAAATAAAGAGTGGAAGGATGTAGAAAAAACCTGGACACAGGGCGCACAGGCGTCCATAGGGCCCACCACGGACGCGTCCACATTCATAAAAATTTCGTGTCCAGGGATCGGGGCGGAATTTGCCCAGGGAGATGGAGTAGAGATATCCGGATGCACGAATACGAATCTCAATAAGTCCGCAGTGATCCAGAGCCTTGAAAAAGATCATATCGTGGTCATCGCAGACGTAACAAAGAGCTTTACCCAGGATTCGGGGTTAACGGTCAAGCGGAAGGCACCGGACATGGACTATCTCACAGAGCTGGATAACCGGGTATGGGGATGCAGTTCTGCGGCGCATGAGGTATATGCCTGTAAGCTGGGGGATCCCTTTAACTGGAACTGTTTTGAAGGGATATCCACGGACTCTTACGCGGCAACCATCGGATCGGATGGAGACTTTACGGGGGCAATCACGCATCTGGGATATGTCCTTTTTTTTAAAGAGGATGTACTCCATAAAGTCTACGGATCCAGGCCAAGTAATATCCAGATCAACACCTATCCGGTCCGCGGGGTGATGGACGGATGCGAACACTCCCTTGCAGTAGTAAATGAGACACTGCTGTACATGTCCAGGGAAGGCGTGTGCGCTTATGACGGCGGGATGCCTTATCTTGTATCACAGGAAATAAGAAAAGGGCATACAGGAGCCCGTGGGGGCCCATATCAGGGGAAATACTACATATCCATTGACTGGGGAAGCAAAACGGGACTGTATGTATTCGATCTGGAAAAAGGCCTCTGGCACAGGGAGGATGACACCTCACTGACATTTCCGTGTTCCGGCGCAGGAAATTTGTATTATGTGGACGCGGAACGGCAGATCCGGCCGGCAGCAGGAGGGGAAGAACAGATATCATGGTATCTGGAAAGCGGAGACCTCCTGGAAGACAGCCTGGATAAGAAACGGCTGCACCGGCTCCAATTTATGATGGAATTAGACCGGGGGACCATGGTGGAGATCTGGCTGCGGTATGACGCAGACCCGGCATGGCGGCGGGTCAAGACGTTGTCTGCGATAAATAAGCAGTCCTACATGATGTCGGTGAGGCCGAGGAGATGCAGCCGTTACCGGTACAGAATCACTGGTAAAGGCCGAGCAAAACTGTACGGACTGAGCAAAACATATACGCTGGGATCCGGGAGGTGATCGGATGGCAATTTTTATGCAGGGCAGCCAGAACATGAACTTTGAAGATGCAAAGGATATGCGGGAATTGAAAGCCTATCTGTTCCAGAACAATGAATGGCTCCGGTACATGTTTAACAATATCGATGAGGATAATTACTCGCCGGATATGCTGAAAAAGTATATTGAGCGTGGAAATGCAATCGCCACACTGGAATTTGACGTGAATGGACTGCGGGTGGGTCTTAAGGACCTGGAGGAAGATGTCAATACCAAATTTGAATTGGTTGACAGCAGGATCACCCTGGAAATCAGTAACGTAAAAAAAGAGATCAGCACAAAGGTGGAACTTCTGGATGGAAAGATTACACTGGCGGTCCAGAATGCTAAGACGTACACAGACACACAGGTCCGGATCCTCGACGGAAAAATCGAGTTAAAGGTCAGTGTTGGAGACGTGTCAAACCAGTTATCAGTGGAAAAAGGTGGGATCACGATAAAAGGGGAACGTCTGACGATTGATACCAAAAACCTGCAAGTCTCGCCGGATGGAAAGCTGAGCTGCAGTAATGCCACTTTTGATGGGCTCATCAAAGGTGGAGAGATAAAGATCGGATACACCGATGAACTGGACAGACAGTGGTATATGCTCCATGTAACAGAACGGTCACTGAATATCGGAAACTGTGAGATCGTGTTTTACAATGACCGGTATATCTGGCAGACCGATGACGAATGGTGCGGGATGTCCCCGGAGATGGCAGACCGGTACAAGCCGGAGCGGCTGTCCCTGTGGGCCAATTATGATATAAGGACAAAAAAGGCAGCCTTCTCGGTATCCCAGCAGGGAAACACCAGGATCAAGACCTTGTATGTGGAAGGGACCCAGCACTGGCCGGATCAGACGCTTGCAAGCGTGCTGGATTACATCTGGGAGGACCCGGACTATGGGATCCGGATGCTGGGACATGAGGTAAGATCCCTTCAGGATCAGGTAAACGAACTCTATAATATGGTAAACGGCGTTTAGGAGAGAGAAATGAAGAAGATAAGATATGACTACAACGTGATCCAGACAGTGATCCAGGCCCTGGAGACATTAGAGGTGCAGGGACTCAAGAATGCAGAACTGATCACGATAGCAGGGAAGCTCTTAAAAGAACAGGGAGAAGAGGAGGAGAGCGATGGCGGTAAGCATTGTTGATTATCTGAAGAAGCAGGGAAAAGACAGCTCATACGTGGCCAGGAAACAGCTGGCGGCCCAGAACGGGATCCAGGATTACCGTGGGACGGCTGCGCAGAATATGAACCTGTTATCCATGCTGCAGAAGGGGAATACTCCGCCTGCGGCAGAAAGCAACACAGGCGGAGTATCCGCCAATGTGACTGCGGGGACCGGAGCGGGGAACAGCCCATCCCCATCGGGCGGGAAGGTAGCCATAACCGGAAAACAGACGCTCACAGGGAACTCGGAGGAAGACTTCCGGAAGTCGCAGAGCACACAGGACTATTATGACCGTCTGCATGCGGCAGAAGGGAAGCGGCCGGGGCCATATGAAGAATCGGACCGTGTGAACGATTATATGGACCGCCTGGATGAACTGGAAGGAAATAAGCCAGGGAAATTTGAGAGCAAATACGAGGATAAGATAAATTCTCTGGTGGATCAGATCCTCAACGGAGAAAAATTTGAATACACATCGGAGGACCTGGCCAATGACTCCCTGTACCAGCTGTACAGAGAGAATTTTATGCGCCAGGGAAACCAGGCCATGCGTGATACCATGGGAGCCGCAGCGGGGCTCACCGGGGGCTATGGGTCCACCTATGCGGCGGCGGCCGGGCAGCAGGCATTTGATAATAAGCTGGCCGGACTTAATGATATGGCCCTGGAATTTGCGGACCGGGCCTATGCACAATATCTGGATGAGATAAAAAACAAATATAATCAGATGGACATGATCACCGGCCTGGATGACCGGGATTATGGAATATACCGGGACACCGTGGCAGATTATTATAAGGATCTCCAGTACCTGGCAGGCCGCCTGGACACGGAGAGAAACTGGGATTATGGGGAGTATCGGGATCAGATTGCGGATTATTACAACGATCTCCAGTATCTGGCAGGCCGTTACGACTCCGAGTACGGCAAAGACTGGGAAAGCTATCAGTCAGACCTGGCGGCCAAAGAGTGGGCGGAGCAGTTTGGATTCCAGCAGTCCCAGGCAGACCGGGATTACGCATTCCAGCAGTCCCAGGCGGCACAGTCCCAGGCCAGATGGGAAGCGGAAATGGCATTCCAGAGAGAGCAGTTTGAGTTCCAGAAGGCGCAGGCGGCGAAAAAAGGATCTGGTGGAGGTAGTGGATCTGGAAGAACGTCATCAAAGAAAAAGGCATCCCCAGCGGGAGGATATGCACCGCTTGCCGCGAAATTAGGACAGGAACTGAAGGCTGGGAAAGTTACAGATTATGATGCCATGGAACAGGTCATGAAAGAGATGGAAAAAGGGAATCTATCTGTGGATGAAGCGGAAGCCGCTATACAGTATGCAGGGATTGATAAGCAGAAAGCAATCCAGGAAGAAGTGAACCGGCGGGTGCCCAAAAATATTTGGGATCTCCGAAGAAAACAGTTATCTGGTATTTAAGGAGGAAGTATGGCAAAAAAAGCGGCGACAAGAGAAGATTACATGAAAAAATACGGGCTCACCACTGGTCTTACGGAAGATGAGGAGCTTAAAACGGTGTCTGACCGCATGATGGAAAATGCAAGGGACTATACGGACCTGGAAAAAGCAGGAAAGAAGTTTGCAGGATCCAGGCCTGCAAGGCAGGCAGCAACACGGGAAGATTATGCAAGGCAGTACGGACAGACGGTTAGAAAAGAAGATGGTTTTTTGTCTTTGGGAAATTTGAGAAAACAGTATAAAAAAGACAAAGAAGCCATGGAATTTGCTGAAAAAATCAAAAACCAGACTCCCAAATACGGCGGGACAGTGTTAAAACCGGCAGAATCAGACCGCATGATCTCCGGAGCAAAAGCAAATTATGGGGTTGGAGCAGACTGGGACCGTATGATCGGAGAGGGAAGGGAAAAAGACAAAAATAAAAACTATACGATAAGCGGGATCCGGTCTGGGAAAGTGGATCTGTCTATGGTTGATTCAGGAGCAGACCGGTACAAAGACATGACGACCGAAGAGGAGGACCAGTACTATTACCTGTTGGGGAAATACGGGGAAAAAGAAGCAAAAGATTATCTGAACGGAATCGATAATGCGCTTCAGGCACGCAGAATGGAGCGCGAAAAAGCGGCAGCGAGAAAGCTGGCCAAAGAACATCCTGTAATCGGGACCTTGGGAAATATCAGCGCCTCAATGCTGAGTGGATTGGGTTATTTATCGGATGTGACAAAGAAAGAATATGATCCGTACAGTGAGGGGCACTATGCATCGGCGCGTGAAGCGGCAACAAGAGAAGCGTTGAAAGAGACTGTCAGGGAAAAGATCTGGGACAGTGCAGCCACGGACTTCCTGGTAGATACGGGGCTCTCTATCGGGCAAAGCGTAGCAAGGCTTCCGATGGGCAAGGCGGGAGCTGCACTCGCAGGTCTGGGAGCCGCCACAGGGGGCGTAGAGGATGCCATGGAGCGCGGAGCATCATTTGATCAGGCTGTAGGCCTGGGCCTGGCCTACGGGGCCGCAGAGACGGGAATGGAGCGGATCAGTATCGGCGGCCTCCAGGCTATGAAAGAGGCACCGGTCTATGGTCTCAGGGATGTTGCGAAAAATTTGGGGAAGCAGATGGCCACGGAAGCATCGGAAGAGATGGCCACTGAATTTGCTAATACACTCTCAGATCGTTGGATCATGGGAGATAAGTCCAACCTGTCACAGGCAAAAGAAGCCTACCAGGAGGCCGGTAAGAGCCCCTGGAACGCATACCTGGATATAGCAAAGCAGATTGGTCTTGCAGGCCTGGGAGGAGCCATTTCCGGCGGCGTGATGGGCAGCGGGGCGGCCGCCATTGGCGTTGCGAACCAGAATCGACTGGGAAAAGGTGACATGGATTTCCAGGAGATTGCAGATACCATTGACACGGACACGGCAACCTATAAGGACGCAGAAAGCCTGGAACGGGCCAGGAACCTCCAGGGCTTGGCACAGTCCTATGCAGACATCCAGAGCCGCGGGGAAACGCTTACAGGACTCCAGAAGGGCGGATTTATGCGGGATTACTATGACCTGGCCCGTGGAATGGAAGAAGCAGACCAGCATGTTCTGGAAAAGAATGTCCAGGAGGACATGAAAACAAACCGGGAGAATGAAACCGGAACAAAGCCCCAGGGCGTGATCCGGGAGCCTGAAACTGACACCATGGCCCGTACAGAGACTCTGATCCGGCCGGATCAGAAGGAGGAGAGAATCCGGGAGGCGGAAGAGCCAGTTGCACCGGTGCAACCGGATTATACCAGGGAAGAAGTGGCGGAACATGGAAATTTCGGGGAAAATGGACAGAAAGTATTTGCGGACAGCTACGATGGGATGAGCACCATTGACGATTATCGGAAGGCATTCGGCCGGTATTATGATGCAGGCCGGTATAATGCAGAGATGGAGACCGCGGAGAAGGCGGCCATTGCCTCTGTATTGACACCGGACCAGGCGGCAGCAGCATATAAGGCAGGAGCCCAGGACCGGAACCTTATAGCCGGACAGCGCCCGGAATATGTCCAGGGAGCGCCGAAAACTGGAATGGCCTCGGATCTGAGCGGAATGGCCACAGGGGCCCAGATGCAGTTTGCAGAATCCGTAGGAAAGAAAACCGGGTTAAAAATCGAACTGGTAAGCAAGGCGGACGGAAAAGCCGGCGCGTATGTTCCGGAGAAAGGCGTGATCCGTCTGGCTGTGGATTCCGGGAACTTCCTTCAGACCACGTCCCACGAGCTGACACACTTTATCAAGGATTATGCCCCGGATTACTACGAGGGATATAAGCAGACGGTGATCCAGGCCCTCATGAATGCGGATAACGTGTCATATGATGGGCTTGTGGAACAGTATGAGAGGCGATACCAGGAGGCGGGACAGAACCTGAGCCGGGAGGAGATCACGGAGGAGATCGCGGCAGACGCAACAGGCCGATTCCTGAACGATGAGGTGTTTATTGAGAATTTGGCCAGGGATAACCGGACTATTGCTGAGAAAATCCGGGATTTCCTGTCAGACATGGTTGACGCCATCAAGAAACTTATTTCGGGAAAGGGAATCTCGAAAGCAGCAGAAGGTCTTCATGAGCAGTTGGATTACTATGAGCAGGCCAGGGATATGTATGCCTATGCGTTGGATGAGGCTTCACAAAAAAGGAAAAGTGGGGTAGAGGTCTCCAAGAAGAACAGAGGATCAGAACGGTTCCAGATAGAAAAACCAGAACTGGTGACAGAGGAACAGATTGAGAAAAATTATGATGCTGTAAGGAATATGGATAGCCTTGTGACGATAAAGGGGGATGAGTTTCAAGGGACGGCGAGAGAAATACGTCCGCAGATTTTAAAACTGTACGATTCTTATGAAAATAAAATTCATAATGAAGTTGTCGGGGATATTTATTTAACAAATAAATCTGTACGGGATGATCTTTCGCATGGATTTGGACGAAAGAAGGCAGCTGCGTTTGCATCGATAAAGGATGTACTCGAAAACGGGTTGGTTTTGCGCCATTCAAAGAACTGGAAAAATCGTCGTTATGATGCTGTTGTAATCGGCGGGAAAATCACCATCGAAGAAGGAGAGGATGCAGGCGAATATTATGAGGTCTGTGTTGTCCGTGTGGGAGAAGATAATCGTTTATACTTACATGAAGTTGATATAGAAAAGACGGATAGCGTCCCGTTCAACTACGCCGAGGATTTCTCCAGGGACAGTAGCGGCTACGACTATCCGTCTATAAACAGTGTATTCGAAAAGTTAAGGGAAGTCAATAGGTCTGTTGAAAAATCAGAAGGAACAAGTGAGGGAGACCTGGAGCCAGATACATCCGAAAGTAATGAAGTTGACTCTGCTCCAGGAGACAGTGTTCGACTCCAGCTGGAGGACGTGGACCAGGAGCAGTATGACAGTCTGACTGCAGAAAACAAGGAACTCCGGGAAGCGAATGAGGAGTTAAAGAGGCAGCTGACGCTTACAAAGGATTATGCCCCCAGAATAGAGGATATAAAAAAGACCGCCAGGGAGCTGTTAAAGACATATAATTCCGGGTACTCACAGAAAAGCCTTGAAAATAACCTGTCCAAGCTCTATACATACATGCACTCGACCGGAGGATCGGATATGGAGGAAACCGACCGGGCTGCCCTGGCAATAGCAAGAAGCATCGTAAAGAATGCTAGATTGGAAGATGATATTAGGGAGGAGTATAAGGGAATCATATCCCATATGAGAACGACCAGAATCACGTTGCCAGCAAATAACCGTGCAGATCTGGACGCGGAAGGAGGATATGAGACCTTCCGGAAGAAATACTTCGGAAAACTTCGGATTGGAAATGAAGGAACCGGAGTAGACAAGGTTTATGATGAGTTGGCCGGGATGTCGCCGGAACTGTTTCCAGCAGAGATCATCAATCCAGCAGATCAGCTGATCCATATCGCCCAGGTATATGACAGCCTTCAGCCGCAGATCAGGAACCCGTATCATGCCAATATGGATGAGATAGCGGAGATTATTGCCCAGGAGATCAAAGGTAAGTCCGTGGATATCCGTGCACTGCCGCCAACGATGGCGGACAGGATGCAGGCTGAAGTATTCCGTGCAAACCGCAAGTATCTGGAAAAGACCGAAGCCTACAAGAGTCGTTTAAAAGGAGAATATGAATCAGACATCACCGCGGCGGAGAAAGAAGCCAGCAGGCAGAGGCATGAGATCAATCTGAAGATCCGGAGCCTGGCCGAACAGTACCGTGCGTATGGAACAGGGAACACGGATGAAGAAAAGGCCGAAATCCGAAAACTGAAAAAAGAGAACTGGAAGAAGCAGGAGGAGCTCCGTGCAAAGCGTAAGGAGTTAGAGGACAAGGTTAATTTTGATCTTCTGGCCGGAAAAATGAAGTACCAGAGGAGGAGGGACGCCGCAGAATCCAGGAAGCATCGGGAACATATCATCCGGGATGTAAATGAAATGGGCCGGTGGCTGGACACGCCGACGGATAAAAAGCATGTACCGGAATCGCTCCGTGTTCCATTGGCGGAGTTTTTATCTGGTATGGATTACAGCTCATTCAGAACAAACACAGAGGGGAAGCCAACGAACAGAACTGTGCAGTGGTTGAAGCTGAAGGATCAGTTCGCACAAATTGCGGAGGCTGGAAGCACTCTGGAGGAAGGGGAAACGGTATATATGGATGTGGATCCGGATCTGGCAGAGAAAATGATTAAGCTGACAGATCGGGTCGATTCCTTTGACCGGCTTGAAGATCTGGAACTTAAGGATCTGCGGATACTAAGAGATGTTGTGGCATCAATCAAGCATTGTATACAGGATGCCAATCGGCTTTTTGAAAACAAAAATTATGAAAAAGTTGAAGATGTCTCAAAAATGGTCTTAAAGGATCTGAAGGACAGAGCCGGAAAAGTAGAGTTTGCCGGTGTAAGAGGAACCGCATCCAGCCTGCTGAACTACGAAATGCTGGATGCAGGAACAATGTTTGAGCAGATGGGACCGGCAATGGAAACTGTATACAAAGAGGCGAGAAGGGGATTTGACAAAAAAGTAGAATATACCAGGAATGCACAGGATTACATGGAAAAGCTGCTTAAGGATAAGAATATCTCGCAAAAAACGTTGAAGGAATGGACCGGAAAGAAAGCGGAACAGAAAACGTTTGAAGTCGGAAGTGGAACATTGACATTTACTCCAGCCCAGATAATGAGCCTGTACGTCCTGAATAAGCGAGATGCAGCCAGAGAACATCTTTACAACAAAGAAGGAGGAATCCGACGTGATAAAACATTGACATATGATAAAGAAAAGCGCGGGTATGTATTCAAAAAGGATGAAAAACCTATCGCCGTAACTCCGTTGGAAGTGCAGAAAATCACAGATACATTGTCACGGGATCAGAAAGATATTGCAGATGCCATCGTAAAATATTTCACGACGGTAACAAGCGAATGGGGAAACGAGGTTTCCATGCGTCTGTATGGATATAAAAAATTCAATGCCAAAAACTATTTCCCGATTGTATCAGACAAAAACTATATTCCGATAAAAGAGACAGAACTGGGTGCAGTAATTACGACATTAAAAAACATGGGATCAACCAAACATACAACCCCTGGCGCAAACAATCCGATCATCATTGAGGACATTTTTGACGTGTACACGCGACAGGCGGACCAGATGGGGAGTTACAATGCTTTCGTGGTACCATTAACAGATCTGCAAAAAGTTTTCAACTATAAGGAACCGGGAGGAGGAAGCGTAAGAGAGGCCCTGGAACGTGTATTCGGAAAAGGTGGACAGGAATACATTAAAGGTCTGATGATCGATCTGAACGGAACAGCTCCATCGGAAAGGAATTTTGTAGCGGAGCTGACCAGAAATATGAAATCGGCTGCAGTCGGCGCCAACCTGCGGACCGCGATCCAGCAGCCAACTGCGTATGTGCGTGCGGCCGCAGAAATCAGCCCAAAATACCTTGCGAAAGGATTAAAACTCCATGTAGGGAAGGAAGAATGGGAACGGTGTAAGAAATATGCTCCGATCGCACAGTGGAAGGACTGGGGATATTTTGACATCAATACCGGGCGATCCATGAAAAATATCATGATGGGACCGGAGAATCTGAAAGAATCCATCATCGAAAAATCAATGTGGATGGCTGGGAAGGGAGACGAGATTGCATGGGCCAGGCTGTGGATGGCCGTTCAGAAAGAAACAAAGGATCTGCATCCAGAGATAAAAGAAGGGAGTGAGGAATTTTACAGGATATCAGGAGAGCGTTTTTCCGAAATCATAGATAAAACGCAGGTAGTCGATTCAGTTTTACACCGCAGTAAGCTGATGAAATCCAAGGATGGCTTAAAGCAGATGTATACGTCATTTATGTCTGAGCCGACAAAGACATATAACATGCTGTACAGGGCAATCGCAGACACCCGTACTAAGCCCACGAGCGAGAATAAAAAGAAACTGGCAAGAACGCTGGGGGTTTATGTTATCAACGCAGCAGCCACCGCCCTGGCGGCCTCTGTGGTGGATGCGCTCCGGGACGACGATGAAGACAAGAACTTCAAGGAGAAGTACCGGGCGGCCCTGTTTGGAGATCTCTGGCAGGATGAAGAGCTTTCATGGCCGGAAAAGATTGCGGTAGCATGGTCCGGTAACTTGGGAAGCAACCTGGATCCGGTCGGGATCCTGCCGATTGTAAAAGACATTGAGAGCATCTTTATGGGATACAGTATTGAAAGGACTGACATGTCAGCCTTCCAGGAGCTGTATTACACGATCCAGAAATGGCAGAAAAAAATAGAGGGAGAGTCAGACCGGACAATCCCGGAGTTGCTAGTGGAGACCGCAAAACCGCTTAGTACAATTACCGGAATACCGGCCGGAAATGTCCTAAAGGATCTGAAGGCCGTGGTAGGCACATTTATCCAGTCCTTCGGGAGCCCGGAGATGAATTATGCCAGGAACAAGCTGTTTAAGGACATCGACAGCCCAGATAACCTGTCAAATTATGTTGCAATGGCCATGAAGCAGTATGCGGACGGAAATGCAGATATGGGGGACCGGATCATACAGGATCTGAGGGATCTCGAGATCGAGGAAGTAGATAAGAAGATAAAGTCCAGGTATACAAAAAAACTAAAGGAGGACCCGCGGGTGATCCAGGCAGCCGAAAGTAAACGGAGTGGGAAGACTGTGGAATACAGCCAGGCCGTGAAGGAGCTGGAGGAGGCTGGATTCGAACGGGAATATGTTGTATCCGCAGTCAAAAGCCTGGTCAATAAAGCTGAATCAAACGAGGAAGAGGAGAGTATAGGGGAGGACAAGGAAGAGACGGAGAAGGAGGAGAAAAAGCCGGAAAAAGGGCTGTATACAGCAGGAGATGCAGTAAAAGCCGCAGAATCGTCCGTTGCAGACTTTAATGTGGTTGTAGACGAATTGATCCGGATTGAAACCGAGGAAGCGAAGGCAGAAGGAAAGAGCAGTTCAAAGGCAGATATTCAGAAGGAGGTGAGAAGCAGGGTAAAGTCTGCTTTCACACGTGAATACAAAAAATCCTATGTATCCGGGACGAATGCGGACAGGCAGCAGATCCGAAAAAAGCTCTATAAGATCAAGATCGATGGGAAACAGCTGTACAGTGACACAGATTTCAAAAACTGGATCAAAGAGAAATAGCAGCACGGGCCATGGGGGGAGAAATTCTTCCGTGACTCATGTTATATTGAGAAAAAGGAAGGGGGCTGAGGAGATGGACGAGACAACGCGGGTAGAACTGGAACGGATCCGCGACGAAGACAATCGACAGAATAAGCGTCTGGAGATTTTGGAGGGTGCCATGGAAGAGACGAGGACGCTTACAATTTCCATCCATGGATTGGCTGGAGATATGAAACAGATGTTAAGCGAGATGCAGAAGCAGGGAGAAAGTCTTGAAAAACTGGACAACAGGCTGGGGGCCCTGGAACAGGAACCTGGAAGGAAATGGAAGAGGATCGGAGACAGTATCCTGGATACTGCGGTCAAGTTGCTGGCTGGTGCGGCGATTACAGGTATTATTCTCCTGGCGGCGCAGCATATTTAAGGAGGCGGAATGGATGCGGGAAAAACTGGCAAAGCTGATTGATGTAAAGTCGATTATGACACTGGCCCTGACCGGTGGCTTTATTGGCCTGACCTGCGTGGGAGAGATTACGGGCGATCAGTTTCTGACGATCTATACCGTGATCGTGGGTTTTTATTTTGGCACTCAGTTTAACAAAAAAGCCCCCCCGGATGCGGCAACATCCAGGGGGAAATAGACGTAGGTTGCACCGGTGCAACTTACAAGTGCGACTGAAAGGAATCCCAAAGAAGCAGGCGGTTAGTCACACACTTGTCACAGATCATACCAAAACTCCTTGATTTTAATAGGTTTTTTAAAAGAATCTCTTAAGATTCGTTTAATTCCCTGTATTTCCAACGGTTCCGGCTTGCGTTATCCGGAAACTTCTAGTATAATCAGAACAGAAATGAAAATAAAAATCAGGAGTGAGGTTTATATGAAATTAAGAAAGGTATTATTACTGACAGCAGCAACGGCAGCCCTCGGGAGCATGAACGTGATCTCTGCATTTGCAGACGCAGTGGTTGTGGAAGAGGACGGAAGCATCCGGAATTCTTCTCCGGCGGAGACCACAGAGGGAGCCGCAGATACGGAATCCATGTTATACGGCTGGACCGAGCAGGGCTCCAACTGGGTGTATTACGATGGAAAGGGAAATACCGTAAAGGGCTGGATCAAGGCAGAGGGCGGAGACGGCCGCGGAAATGAGGTATGGTTCTACACAGATCCGGAGACGGGCCTTATGGTAGCAAACCAGACAAGAGTGATCGATGGCGTATCCTATTCCTTCAATGAGGATGGAAGCTGGGTAGCCCCTGTTCCCACAGCACCCAAGGGAAAATTAAGCGGCGGCGTGTTTGCAAACACATGGTCCAATATCCGCATTCCCCAGGTGATCGGCTCCACCAATACAGAGGTTGAAGCAGAGGAGCTGTTCTCCGACGATATTTACGGCACCATTGGAAATCCCAAGGTGACCTATGATTTCTCCATGAGCACAGATTTTGGTGAGCTGGAGATCTACTACGCCAATATGGCAAAGATGCCGGAGATGGATGCGGCAACGTTTGCAGCACAGTTGGGAAATGCTGAAAAAGGCAAGACTGGCCAGGTGGGTGCCGTTGAGACCGTTACCGTAGGCGGCCAGAACTATTCCAAGGTCTCCATCACCAGGACAAACAAGAAGGGCAAACAGAACCAGACCTCTTTCTACTGCAGAAAGCAGGAGAGCTTTATGGTGATCTTAGCCACCAGCTGCACTATGTCGGATGCAGGCGCTATGGCAGATGTTGTAAATATGATCACAGCAGCCCAGTAACAGGAAGAATAATAAGGACGCTCCGGGAGATTCCCGGGGCGTTTTTGCGTCATGGGGAAGGCGTCCTGCAGCAGACAGAGACTCCGCAGGCAGGCTTCCTTCTTATGTCTGCAAAATTTTCCATATGGGATAGTATTTCCTTGGAAAATGGTTTATAATAAACAGGCGTGTAAAAATACGGAAACATACAATCTGGAGGAATTATGTTAGAATTGCAGAATATTTCCTTTGGCGTGTCGGAAAGCCAGGGGAAAAAGGAGATTTTAAAGGATATCAGCCTGACGGTCGGTGAAAATAAATTTGTTGTGATCACGGGGCCCAACGGCGGCGGAAAATCGACCCTGGCTAAGATGATCATGGGGATCGAGAAGCCCCGCTCCGGGAAGATCCTGTTTGACGGCCAGGATATTACAGAGAAGACCATCACAGAAAGAGCCAACCTGGGGATCAGCTTTGCCCTTCAGCAGCCGGTGCGCTTCAAGGGGGTCCATGTGCTGGATCTGATCCGCCTGGCAGCCAGAAAGGACCTTTCTGCCGCAGACGCCTGTAAATATCTGTCCGAGGTGGGATTATGCGCCAAGGATTATATCAACCGGGAGGTCAACGGAAACCTGTCCGGAGGAGAATTAAAGCGGATCGAGATCGCCACAGTCCTGGCCCGGGGCACAAAGCTTTCTGTGTTTGACGAGCCGGAGGCCGGTATCGATCTCTGGAGCTTCCAGAACCTGATCCAGGTGTTTGAGAAAATGCGGGAGACCACCAATGGCTCGATCGTGATCATCTCCCACCAGGAACGGATCCTGGAGATCGCGGACGAGATCGTGGTGATCTCTGACGGCTCCATCTTAAAGCATGGGACCAGGGATGAGATTCTGCCGGAGATTCTGGGAACGGCCTCTGCGCCTTCCGGATGTCAGTTTTACAGGAGGGAGGCATAAACATGGATAAGATCTTACAGACGCTTTTAGAAAAGGTGGCCGACCTGCACGGGGTACCGGAGGGGGCCTATAATATCCGAGCCAACGGCCAGATGGCCGGAAGAAATACGACGGCCAACATCGATATCGTCACAAGAGAGGACGGAAAGGGCATCGACGTACATGTTAAGCCGGGAACGAAAAAGGAGAGCGTGCATATTCCGGTGATCTTAAGCCAGACGGGCTTAAATGAAACGGTGTGCAACGACTTTTTTGTGGGAGATGATGCGGATGTGACCATCATCGCCGGTTGTGGGATCCACAACGGCGGCGATATGGAATCCCGCCACGACGGCATCCACCGGTTTTTTGTGGGAAAGAACGCGAAACTTAAATACGTGGAAAAGCATTACGGTGATGGAGACGGAAAAGGGGAACGGGTCATGAATCCCCGGACGGAGATCACCATGGATGAGGGAAGCTATATGGAGATGGAGAGCGTCCAGATCAAGGGCGTGGACTCCACAAAGAGGGATACAGTGGCCCATCTGGCGGCCGGGGCCAAGCTGGTGGTCCAGGAACGTCTTATGACCCATGGACGCCAGGATGCGGAAAGCCGGTTTGACGTCTGTCTGGATGGGGAAAATTCCAGCGCCAACATCATTTCCCGGTCTGTGGCCAGGGACCAGTCCCACCAGGCCTTCTACTCCAATCTTCAGGGCAATAGCCTGTGTGCCGGTCATACGGAATGCGATGCGATCATCATGGACGAAGCAAAGATCAGCTCTCTTCCGGAGATCACGGCAAACCATCCGGATGCGGCCCTGATCCATGAGGCGGCCATCGGAAAGATCGCCGGAGACCAGATCATTAAGCTGATGACTCTGGGACTGACAGAAGAAGAAGCGGAAGCCCAGATCGTCAATGGATTCCTGAAATAGGGGAAGGAAACGCAGCAGATAAAGTCTTTAGGGGGAAAGCATGGTACTGGATTCGATAAAAAGTGTATTTGCCCTAATGGCGCTGATCGCTTCGGGCTTTTATTTCGCCGGGAAACCGTGGTTTGGAAAGCAGGGAATGGATTTCTTATCCAAATTTACTGTGGAGGCTACGATCCCGTTTTACATGTTCTATAACATATATAAGGATGTGGGGACCAGAGAGTCGCTGATCTCCCTGGTGTCAAAGCTTCCGGTGACCTTTGGACTGATCCTTCTGTGCCTGGCCCTGGCGGCGTTTATGGGGGCGCTTTTGAAGGTGGACGGCAAAAGGAGATATACCTTTGTGGCAGCGTCCGGCTTCCCCAATGTGGTGTTCATCGGCTTTCCTGTGATCCAGGCCCTGTGGGGCCAGGGGATCACCTCCATCGGCGTGATCTATTATATCGCCAGCACACTGCTGTTCTGGACCGTGGGGATCTGGCTCCTGAGAAAGGATGGGAAGTCAGAGGCGGCCAGAGAGGGGAGCGCCCTGGCAGGATTAAAGAAGCTGGCGTCCCCGCCGATCATCGGCATGGCCCTTGGCATGGCGGCAGTATTTTTTGAGATCCAGGTGCCGGATTTCGTATTAAAGCCACTGTCCATGATCTCCCAGGTGACCTCGCCCCTGGCCCTTGTGTTCATTGGCAGCGTGATCCGCAATATGGATCTGAAGACCATAACCCTGGGACGGGACCTTTACGCGGCCCTGGCCATGCGGTTTGTGGTGGTGCCTGCGGCCTGCGTGGTATTTTTAAATCTGGTTCCGGTGCCGAAGGAGATGAAAGAGGTATTTTTCATGCTGTCCTCCATGCCGGCCATGGCCCAGATGGGCATTATGGCCAGACAGTATGACAGTGACTATGAATTTGCCTGTACGGTGATCACGGTCACTACCCTGATCAGCATGGTGACGATCCCTGTATTCATGCTGTTAATGCAGCAGTTTGCATTTTTTGCCTGATCCGGGGCCGGACCATATGGGCGGAGGCCTCATATCATAAGGAAATGGATAATAAGGCGGCGTTCATATGAAGGACCAGAAGGCGGAAAATCTGCTGAACCTGGCGCTGTCAGTGCCCGAGGAGGAACGGAAACAGACTGGGGAGCTGGATGTGGGCTATGACCGGGAGACCAGGACCTGGGAGCTGATCGTAAAGTACAGCGGAGACCTGGCGGGAATTGTCAGGGAGCAGTTTCCAGAAGCGGAGCTTAAGGAGCTGTCCGGCGGCTTTGGAATTCTTACGGTACCGGAGGAAGAAGTTCCGGGGATCCTTGAGCTTAAAGAAATTGAATATGCAGAAAAACCAAAGAGGCTGTTCTTTGCCATAAACCAGGCAAAGGCGGCCTCTTGTCTTACTCTGGTACAGCAGGGGCCGGAGGGGCTTACGGGCCGGGGAGTTCTGGTGGGGATCCTGGATTCCGGCATTGATTATTTCCATGGAGACTTCCGCCATGAGGACGGCACCAGCCGGATCCTGTTTCTAAACGATCAGGTGACCGGGAACGTGTATACAAAAGATGAGATCGACGAGGCATTGGGGACCGGAAGCCGGGAGGCCGCCAGAGCTCTGGTTCCGTCAGCAGATCCGGGAGGACATGGAACGGCGGTGGCTGGGATCGCCGCAGGGAATGGAAGGGAAAGCGGAGGCAGGTACCGGGGCGTGGCCTATGAGAGTGATCTGGTGGTGGTCCGTCTGGGGACGCCGGATCCAGATGGCTTTCCCAGGACCACACAGGTGATGGAGGGGCTGGATTTTCTGGTAAAAAAATCCATGGAGCTGGCACGTCCCATGGCGGTGAACGTGAGCTTCGGAAACTCCTATGGCTCCCATGATGGAACGGGCCTTCTGGAGCGGTTCATGGATTCCCTGGCCCTCATGGGGAGAACGGTATTTGTCGTGGGCATGGGAAATGAAGCAGACACTGGGGGGCATACATCGGGGAGGCTGTCTGCCGGGCCAGGGGGGCCATTGGACGGCAGCGAGGCACGAATCCAGCTTTCAGTGGCCCCCTATGAGGCGGGATTTGGGCTGCAGCTCTGGAAAAGCTATGAGGATGCCTTTGAGATCACCCTGTCGAATCCTGGGAAGACCGTGACGGAGCGGATCAGCAGCCGCCTGGGTCCTTATGAGATCCACATGGGAGGGGCCAGGGTGCTTCTTTACTACGGAGAGCCGGGCCCCTTCAGTCTGGCCCAGGAGATCTACTTTGATTTCCTGCCGCCGGGGAATGGAGAGGCTGGCCGGTATGTGGAGAGCGGAATATGGGAAATTACCCTGAAGGCGGCGGAGACCGTGGACGGCCGGTATGATCTCTGGCTGCCGTCCGGCGGCGTACTGAACCGTTCCACCCGGTTTTTAAGGCCGGCCCCGGAAACCACACTGACGATCCCCTCCACCGCCATGCGCCCGGTCTCTGTGGGCGCTTATGACGATACCTCCATGACGTACGCGCCCTTTTCCGGCCGGGGAGATACGAGACAGTACGGGATCCAGAAGCCGGATCTGGCAGCGCCGGGAGTGGGGATCGTCGCTGCCCGTTCCGGAGGCGGCTATGCCCCTGTGACGGGAACCTCCTTTGCAGCGCCCTTTGTGACGGGAGCGGCGGCGCTTTTAATGGAGTGGGGGATCGTGCGGGGGAATGATCCGTACCTGTATGGAGATAAGGTGAAGGCGTATCTGCGGAAGGGGGCGAAAAAGCTGCCTGGGGAGCAGAGCTATCCCAATCCCCGGGTGGGGTATGGGGCATTGTGCGTGAGGGAGAGCCTGCCGGTCTAAAAAATAACCTTGACATGTGTAATAAAAAATGCAATGGAGAAAACATGAGAGAGAATACATATATTAAAATCGGAGCATTGTACAGCAGATACAGAGGTTATGTAGGGACACAAGATCTGCTGTCAGAGGGATTTTCTAACCGGCAGATTTCTGTTTTAGTGGAAGAAGGATATTTAGAAAAAATATGCCATGGACATTACTGGATTGCGGGCAGGCAATACAGAAAACCGTCAGATTATAAATGCATCGAAGTGTGTCTGAGTAATCCCGGCGCGGTTATTTGTATGGATAGCGCACTTTACTATCAGGGAGTATTACCAGCCGAGCCGGATCACTTATCTGTTGCTACAGAACGGACGGACCGCAGTATGATGAAAATGAATTTTATGGTACAAAGACATTACTTTTCAAAGGGAAATTTTAATGTTGGAATAAGAAAAAAAGAAACGGAATTTGGAAGGTATAATATTTATGATATTGAACGTTCGGTTTGTGATCTGTATCGCCTGGGGGGAGAAATAGAAATAGAGATAGTGGACCAGATAAAGAGAAATGCGTGCTTGTATGACCGGTTATTGAAATATGCAGAAAAACTACAGATAAAAAGGGAATTGTAAGAGGGGGATCTACAATGGAGTACATGTATAATGGCCTACAGCTGAAAGGAAGAAATTTACAGGACGATCAAAAAATCAGATTATTAATATATTATATACATCTTCAGACGCTGGTGTCTGAGAAAAAAGAACACGATGAAAGATACGGGAAAAACCAGCTCATAAATATATTTTGGGATAAAGAAAGCAAATGGGAACAAAAAATTTATAGTGGACTGAAAGAATGGGAGAGGAGACATCCAATAACGGGAATCGTACTTTGCACTGTTCTGGGCGGAATCCTTGTCAGTATGGCTGCAGGCGTTCTTTTGGAGGTTATTTTGATATATGTATGAAAAATGGAGATAAAGCATGAAGAATAGGATCATAGATGTTCAAAATGTGAAAATTACTATTTCAAAAGAAGAATCCGATGACTATATTTGCATTACGGATATTGCTAAGGTAAAATCGAATTCCGCCAGAGCAGCCGACGTGGTGAGAAACTGGCTGAGAAATCGTGGAACATTGGAGTATTTATCTGTATGGGAACAACTATATAATCCGGCGTTTAAAGTGTTCGAATCTGAACACTTTAAAAAGCAGGCGGGGTTATTAACTTTTACACCCAGTGTTTCTGAATGGATAGAGAAAACGAATGCGGCTGGTCTTTATGTAAAGCGTGGAAAATATGGAGGAACCTATGCCCATAAAGACATTGCTTTTGAATTTGCATCTGCGATCAATTCAGTTTTTAAATTATTTCTTATAAAAGAATTCCAGCGTTTGAAGGAGGAAGAAAATAATTTAAGACAGATGGAATGGAATGCGAAACGTTTTCTTAGTAAAAATAATTATCTGATCCAAACAGATGCAGTGAAGAATTATATCATCCCTCATAGAGATTTTAAAAAGGATCCACAATGGATCGCATATGCAGAAGAAGCAGATATAGTGAATGTTGCTTTGTTTGGTTTTACAGCAAAAGCATGGAGAGAAATGAATCCGGAACTTGCAAAGAAAAATAATGTCAGAGATTTTGCGACAATTCATGAATTGACAGTACTTTCTAACCTGGAGACGCATAATGCCCATATGATACGAGAAGGAAAGAATAAGGAAGAACGGTTTCAGATATTAAAAGAAATTGCAGAATATCAGCTCAATATATTAAGTACTGCTGAGCAGATAAAAATGGCAGAGACTTGTGATGATCGTACACTCTTCCAGCCTGTTTTATAACAGATATATAACCTCTTTTTTATGCAAATATGCAGCTTTCGGCCGTTTTTAGCGGCAAAAGCTGCATATTTTTCTGCATGTGTGTCAAGATCTGTCTGGTGGACAGATTTTTTCATGACAATATCCTGGAATCCCTGGGAATGCGTGAGGGAGAGCCTGCCGGTTTAAATTTTCATACAATCTGGCAAACAGAAAATTCATAAAAAATAAATATAAATCCTGTCGGGAAAATGGTATGATGAGTGAAGAAAAGACGGGAGAGGGCCGGCAGCAGGAAGGGGCGGCTGGCGCAGGGAAGGAAAAATATAAAAGAATACGAAAGGATCATATATGGATACACGACTGGATCTGAAGCTGTCAGAGGAGCAGGAGCTTTTTATATGCAAGGCATTGGAGGGAAAAAATATTTTAGTGGACGCATGCATCGGCAGCGGAAAGACCACAGCGATCCAGGTGCTGTGCAATCGGCTTCCTGATACAAAAAAGGTCCTTTATCTGACGTATAACAGACTTCTGAAGCTGGATGCAAGAGCAAAGATACAAAAGAGAAATGTCACAGTGACAAATTATCATGGATTTGCATACGCGGCTTTAAAGGCAAATGGGATCTTCGCAGGGGTCTCTGATCTGATCCAGCGGTTTATCCAGGAGAAACCGGCCATCGGCGCCTATGATATCCTGATCATTGATGAGTACCAGGATATCGAACAGGAGCTGGCAGAGCTCTTACAGATGATAAAGGATCGTAAGCCGGGGATGCAGATCATCGCGGTCGGGGACATGGAGCAAAAAATATACGATAAGACGACCCTGGATGTGGAATCGTTTATGAAGGGATTTCTTGAGGACCACCTCAGGCTCAGGTTTACCCAGTGCTTCCGGCTTTCTGAGGATCTGGCGGCCATGCTTGGAAGGGTGTGGAAAAAGGAGATCCGGGGCGTCAACGAAAGCTGCAGGGTGGAAGAAATGACGAAGGAGGAGGTGATGGATTTCCTGGCACAGCAGGAACCGGGAGATATTTTATGCCTGGGAGCAAGGACCGGGGCCATGGCAGGTACACTGAATGCTTTAGAAGAAGCATACCCTCATACGTTCAATAAGACAACGGTCTTACGCTACGATCTCAGACCATGATTCGGCAGGAAAAACGGAACCGAAAGCAGATTCTGCGATCTTTACGACGTATGACAGCAGCAAGGGCCTGGAGAGAAAAATATGTGTGATCTTTGATTTTACAGAAAGCTACTGGAATGTGAGGATATCCAGGCCGCAGCAGTCGTATTCGGTTCTGCGGAATATTTTCTGTGTTGCAGCCAGCAGAGGAAAAAACCATGTTATTTTTGTGAAGTCAGAAGAAGCCATGCTTTCGGAGAAAACGCTTTCAACATTTGTGGAGACAAACCAGAAATTTAAAGATACAGGCATAAGTGAGATGTTCGATTTTAAGTATAAGGAGGATGTGGAGGTCTGCTTTTCAAAGCTGAAGCTGAAAAAGCTGGAAACTTTGGACCCGTCCCCCATAGACATAAAGAGCACGGACGGGCTCATTGATCTGTCTCCCTGTATCGGGATATACCAGGAGGCTGTATTTTTTGAGAATTATGACATAGACGCGGACATACAACTGAGGATCGCATTGAATCCGGAGCTTAAGGGCCTGTATACCGGGGAGGAGCGGAGAAGTCCTCTGGATCAGAAAATACTGTTTCTGGTTTCTCTGGAAACAAGGCAGATACGGTACAGGAAGCAGGTGGCTGCGCCGTTTGTCAATGGGGAGCATAGGGAGAGGATCACTGCCCGTTTAAAAACACGGCTGCATACGGATGAAAAAGCACAGGTGGAATGCCGGCTCCGGTTTTATGGCCAGGAGGGCGGAGAACCCCTGTTTTCTGCCAATGGATTTGCCGATGCAGTGAAGGGGGATACGGTATACGAGCTGAAATTTGTATCGGAGCTGAGGCATGAGCATTTCCTCCAGTGTGCAGTCTATATGGCTGCCCTGGATCTGCCGAAAGGAATCTTGTGGAACACGCGGGATAATACGGCTTACGAAATTGAAATTCCGGACCGGGCCGCCTTTCTGGATGCCGTGACCAGGACGGTCACAAAGGGAATGATAAAAAAATATCATGATCACAGGGCGGTTCAGGAGATGCCCTGGGATGTGAAAAACGAACCTCATACCGGGAAAGCGGAGGAATATGAAAGCGGTGCTGAAAAGAAGGAAAAGCCAGGGAAGAAAAGGAAATTCTGGTTCCAGTTCTGGAAGTGATCCTGCTGTGCCGGCTGCCGGTTTTCAACCTGTCGAAAAAGAAGGAACTAACCCGGTTTATGGATTATTTAGATATCTTTTCTGAAAATTTGCGGATTTTGTAGGAGAATGTTAATAAATAAGTGTTCTAAAATGGCAGTCTTTGTGATATAATAGTATCATCGCTAAAAATATTCTCCAGGTCTGCGCGTCTGCAGCCCCGGCCTTTGCAAAGGAGGCGGTCTGTATCAATATCAGAGAATCCATGGAACAGTGGGAGCGGGAAAATTTAAGTCCCTATGCCTCCTTAAGCAGTGAGACCCTGGGACGGGACCGGGAGGAAGAGCCCTGTGATATCCGCCCGGCCTATCAGAGGGACCGGGACCGGATCCTCCACAGCAAGTCGTTCCGCCGTTTAAAGCATAAGACCCAGGTGTTCCTGGCTCCGGAAGGAGACCATTACCGGACCAGGCTCACCCACACTCTGGAGGTCGCCCAGATCGCCAGGACCATCGCCAGGGCCCTTAAGATGAACGAAAGCCTGACGGAGGCCATCGCCCTGGGCCATGACCTGGGCCATACGCCCTTTGGCCATGCAGGAGAGTACATATTGAATGAGATCTGTCCGGAAGGTTTTTCCCATTATAAGCAGAGCGTCCGGGTGGTGGAGGTGGTGGAGAAAAAGGGAAGGGGACTGAACCTGACAAAGGAGGTCCGGGACGGCATCCTGAACCACCGGACAGCCGGGAACCCGTCCACCCTGGAGGGAAAGATCGTCCGCTTTTCTGATAAGATCGCTTATATCAACCACGACATCGACGACGCCATACGGGGACGGATCATCACCGAGCATGACATCCCCGGAAGGTATACGGAGGTGCTGGGAAATTCTGTGAAGGAGCGTCTCAACATCATGGTCCATGACATTATCATGAACAGTCTGGACCGTCCGGAGATCGTCATGTCCCAGGACGTGCTGGATACCATGGTGAGCCTCCGCCAGTGGATGTTTGAAAACGTATATAAAAATCCGGCGGCAAAGGCGGAGGAGGGGAAGGCCCAGCAGCTGATCGTAAGGCTGTATGAATATTATATGGAGCATGTGGACCGGCTCCCGGAGGAATATTTTATTATGATCGAAAAAAATCATGAAACGAGGGAGCGGGTGGTCTGCGACTACATTGCCGGTATGAGCGACCGCTTTGCCATTGACCTTTTTGAAGAATTATTTGTGCCAAAGGCCTGGAAGGGCTGAGGCGTTGGAGGATATGGATGTATTACCCGGATGATGTGATCGAAGAAGTACGAACGAGAAATGACATTGTGGACGTGATCTCCCAGTATGTCAATCTGAAAAAGAAGGGGGCCAATTATTTTGGCCTGTGTCCCTTCCATAATGAGAAGTCCCCTTCGTTTTCCGTATCGCCGGGGAAGCAGATGTACTACTGCTTTGGCTGCGGAGCCGGAGGAAACGTCATTACCTTTGTAATGGAATATGAAAACTATTCCTTTGTGGAGGCGGTGAAATATCTGGCAGACCGGGCAGGGATCACTCTGCCGGAGGTGGAGTATTCCAAGGAGGCCAGGGCCCAGGCGGATCTTAAGAATACGCTCCTGGAGATCAACCGCCTGGCAGGAAACTATTTTTATTACCAGCTGAAGCAGCCCCAGGGACGGGTCGGATATGAGTATTTCAGAAACCGGGGTCTAAGTGACGAGACCATCCGCCGCTTCGGCCTGGGCTATTCCCTAAAGACACCGGATGACCTGTACCGGTATATGCGGTCCAAGGGCTACGGAGACGGGATCCTGAAAGAGACCGGACTGTTCTATATTGAAGAACGGGGATCCAGGGACAAGTTCTGGAACCGGGTCATGTTCCCGATCCTGGATGTCAATAACCGGCTCATCGGCTTCGGAGGGCGCGTCATGGGCGAGGGAGAGCCCAAATATCTGAACTCCCCGGAAACGAAGCTTTTTGATAAGAGCCGGAACCTGTATGGTTTAAACTTCGCAAGAACATCCAGGGCCGGGTATATGCTGGTCTGCGAGGGCTATATGGATGTGATCGCCATGCACCAGGCAGGCTTCACCAATGCCGTGGCATCTCTGGGAACGGCCTTTACTTCCCAGCATGCTTCCCTTTTAAAGCGGTATACGGACCAGGCAGTCTTAACCTATGACAGCGATGGAGCCGGGACCAAGGCGGCTTTGCGGGCGATCCCCATTTTAAAAGAAGCAGGGATCTCAGTGAAGGTTCTGGATATGAAGCCCTATAAGGACCCGGATGAATTTATGAAGAACCTGGGAAGGGAAGAGTTCCAGAAACGCATTGACAGCGCTGTGGGAAGCTTCATGTTTGAGATCTCGGTGATCCGGAGCCAGTACAATATGCAGGATCCCGAATCCAAGACGGCTTTTTATAATGCGGCCGCAAGAAAGCTTCTGGAGTTTCCGGAAAAGCTGGAGCGGGACGCTTACACCGAGGCCGTGGCCAGGGAATACATGATCCCCCAGGAAGACTTAAAGCGGCTGGTGTCCTCCCTGGGAGGACAGTACGGAACGGGCATCAAGGCTTCGGATCCGGAACGGGAGAGAAAACCCAGAAAAGAGAAGGAGGACGGGATCCGCAGGTCCCAGCGGCTCCTCCTTACCTGGCTCATTGAGAAGCCGGAGCTTTTTGATAAGATCGAAGGGATCATCGGCCCCGAGGACTTTGCGGACGGCCTCTATAAGGAGGCAGCGGCTATGGTCTTTGAGGAGCATAAAAAAGGAAATATGAATCCAGCCCAGATCCTGAATCATTTTATCGAGGGAGAGGAACAATACAGGGAGGTGGCAGCGCTTTTTCACGCCAGTCTTTCTGAATCCTTAAATAATGAGGAACAAAAGAAGGCGTTTTCCGAGACTGTGAAGAAGATCAAGAAAAACAGTCTGGAGATACAGAGCAGAAAAGCAACGGACATCACACAGCTGCAAAAAATCATAAAGATGCAGTCAGAACTGGCATCACTGCAGATTTCACTGGATTAGATCCAGACGCCGGGAAGGATGGGAATTATGGAAGAAAAGATGCTTACGTTTGAAGAGAAACTGGACAGGCTCCTGGAAATGGCAAAAAAGAAGAAGAATGTCCTGGAAGAGCAGGAGATCCTCGATGTATTTGCCAAAGAAGAGCTGACACCGGAAAAGCTGGACCAAATTTACGACTTCCTGGACAATAAGAAGGTGGATGTCCTTAAGATATCGTCGGATGACGACATGGATCCGGACCTGTTTGTAGAAGAAGAGGCCGGAGAAGAAAATATGGAAAATCTGGATCTTTCGGTGCCCGAGGGCGTGGGGATCGAGGATCCGGTGCGTATGTACCTGAAAGAGATCGGAAAGGTGCCGCTGCTGACCTCTGAGGAGGAGATCGAGCTGGCAAAACGCATGGAGCTGGGCGACGAGGAGGCAAAAAAGAAGCTGGCAGAGGCCAACCTCCGTCTGGTGGTCAGCATCGCCAAACGGTATGTGGGCCGCGGGATGCAGTTCCTGGATCTGATCCAGGAGGGGAATCTGGGACTCATAAAGGCAGTGGAAAAATTTGAATACCGGAAGGGCTATAAGTTCAGTACCTATGCCACCTGGTGGATCCGCCAGGCCATTACCAGGGCCATCGCGGACCAGGCCAGGACCATACGGATCCCGGTCCATATGGTGGAGACCATCAACCGCCTGGTACGGGCCCAGAGACAGCTTCTCCAGACCCTGGGACGGGAGCCGTCTCCGGAGGAGGTGGCAAAGGAAATGGAGCTTCCGGTGGAACGGGTGCGGGAGATCATGAAGATCTCCCAGGATCCGGTGTCCCTGGAAACGCCCATCGGTGAGGAGGAGGACAGCCATCTGGGCGATTTCATCCAGGACGATCAGGTGACTGTACCGGCAGATGCGGCCACCTTTACCCTGCTCCATGAACAGCTGATGGAGGTCCTGGATACATTGACGGAACGGGAGCAGAAGGTGCTGAGGCTCCGGTTCGGCCTGGACGACGGGCGGCCAAGGACCTTGGAGGAGGTGGGACGGGAGTTCAACGTCACCAGGGAGCGGATCCGTCAGATCGAGGCCAAGGCCCTGAGAAAGCTCCGTCATCCCAGCCGCAGCAAAAAATTAAAGGATTATCTGGACGAATAGAAAATACAGACTGGAAGGAATGGAACAACGATGAGATTATCAGACCGTCTGGAAACGGTGGTTTCCATGGTAAGGCCGGCAGAGTCGGCGGCAGATATCGGCACAGACCACGGCCATGTGCCGGTGGAGCTGGTGAGAAGGGGGACCGTAAAGCGGGCCCTGGCCATGGACGTGCGGAAAGGCCCGCTGTCCCGGGCAGAGGAATCGGTGGCCATGGCGGGTCTGGAAAACAGGATCGAGACCAGGCTCTCCGATGGACTGGAAAAGCTGTCTCCCGGAGAGGCGGAAGCAGTGGTCATTGCCGGGATGGGCGGAGAGCTGATGATACATATCCTGGAGCAGGGACGCCACATGTGGGACTCTGTGGGACAATGGATCCTGTCGCCCCAGTCGGAGATCCCGAAAATGCGGAAATGGCTCTGGGACAACGGTTTCCCGGTGGAAAAAGAAGAGATGGTCTTTGAGGACGGGAAATTTTATACGATCCTTTCTGTGGGCAGGAAGAGAGAGGATGATCGGGAGGAGCGGCCGGAACGATTTTTTTATTACAGCCAATATCTGATTGATGCAAAGGATCCTGTTTTTCTGAAATATTTAAAGGAAGAGGAAGAAAAGCTCTGCTCCCTGGCAGAAAGCCTGGGTCCTCTGGGCGCACACTCGGAGCGGGCCGCTGCAAAGAAGCGGGAAGCAGAGGAGGATCTGCGGTATAACCGGGAGGTACAGAATGAGATGCAGTGAGATCATAAATATACTGGAGGAGCTGGCGCCCCATCGTATGGCCTGTGAGTGGGACAACCCGGGGCTTCTGGCGGGAAGGAAGGAGAAGGAAGTAAAGAAGCTCCTTCTCTGTGTGGATGCCGACGATGAGGCGGTAGCTCTGGCTGTCCGGCAGGGAGCGGATATGATCGTAAGCCATCATCCGCTGATCTTCAGATCCATAAAGCGGGTGACCGATGAGGACTTCATCGGCCGGCGGCTGGTGGAGATGATCCAGTCGGATCTTTCCTGCTTTGCCATGCACACCAATTTTGATTCTGCCCCCGGCTGCATGGCAGACCTGGCTGCAGAACGGATCGGGATCTGCGGCGGAGAGCCGCTGGAAGCCATGGGAGAGGAGAATGGGGTCCTTTATGGGATCGGAAAGACCGGCAGTCTTAAGACACCTGTGACGGGAATGGAGCTGGCCCGCCGGGTAAAGGAGACCTTCGGCCTGCCCTTTGTGACGGTTTACGGAGAGGGGCTGTGGGAAAAGGAGCAGGTGGTACGGGCGGCTGTCTGCCCGGGCTCCGGAGGCAGCACCATCCAGGCGGCCCTGGAAAAAGGGGCCCAAGCGCTGATCACCGGGGACATCGGCCACCATGCCGGCATCGACGCGGCAGCCCAGGGACTGATGATCATTGATGCCGGCCATTACGGCCTGGAGCATATTTTTATGGACTATATGGAGGGATACCTGAGACAAAGGCTGGGAGACCAGATACAGATTTTAAAAATGCCGCTTCATTTCCCGGCGGCAGTGGTGTAGGATAGGAGGTCTGCTTATGATGATCAAGGTTCATGCATGCGGAAAGACCAGAGAATACCCGGAGGGGACGCCGCTCTTTACAGTGGCGGAGGAGTTCCAGCCGGAGTTCCAGGAGGATATCCTGCTGGCCCGGGTCAACGGGAAGCTGAAGGAGCTCCACAAGACGCTGACGAAGGAGTCCCAGATCGAATTTCTGACCTTTCAGGATCCGGTGGGGAAAAAGACGTATGAGCGAAGCGCAGTTTTTGTAATGCTCAAGGCCTTTTATGATGTGATCCCCAGGGAAAAGATCAAAAAGGTCCAGATGGATTTCGCCCTGGGAAACGGGATCTATGGAGAACTGGAGGGCGACGTGGCCCTGACGGAAGAGCTCCTGGACCGGGTGAAGGAGGAGATGCACGTTCTGGTGGAGCGAAAGCTGCCGATCGTAAAGCGCAGCGTTAACACCGATGAGGCAGTGGAGCTGTTCGGCCGCCACGGGATGCATGATAAGGAGCAGCTCTTCATGTACCGGCGGGCGTCCAGGGTCAATATTTACAGCATTGAAAAATTTGAGGATTATTTTTACGGATACATGGTGCAGAATACAGGGTATGTGAAATATTTTGACCTGATCCCATATCACTCCGGATTCCTGCTCCTGCTCCCGGAAACGAAAGCTCCCCGGAAGGTGGAGAAAAGCGGAAACCATGAAAAGCTGTTCCAGGTGCTGAGGGATTCCTACCGCTGGAGCGATTGCCTGGAGGTCCCCAATGTGGGAACCTTAAACCGGCTGATCTCGGAAGGAAAAGCGGCGGATCTGATCCTGATGCAGGAAGCACTCCAGGAAAAGACCATCGGCAATATTGCCGAGCAGGCGGCAAAGGCCGGGGACAAGAGGCTGGTGATGATCGCCGGACCGTCCTCCTCTGGAAAGACCACCTTCAGCCACCGGCTGGCTACCCAGTTCCGGGCCCTGGGCTATACGCCCCATCCCATTGCTGTGGATAACTATTTTAAGAACCGGGAGGATTATCCCAGGGATGAAAACGGGAAACTGGACATGGAGGCCCTGGAATGTGTGGACATTGAGAAATTCAATGAGGACATGAATTCCCTTCTGGACGGAAAACGGGTGGAGATCCCCAGATTTAACTTTGTGACCGGGACCAGGGAATACAATGGGGATTTTTTAAAGCTGGGAAAGAACGATGTGCTCATCATCGAGGGGATCCACTGCCTCAATGATAAGCTCAGCTATTCCCTTCCGGCAGAAAGCCGGTTTAAGATCTATATCAGCGCCCTGACTCAGCTGAACGTGGACGAGCATAACCGGATCCCCACGGCAGACGGGCGGATCATCCGCCGCATGGTGCGGGATGCCAGGACCAGGGGGACCTCGGCTCTGGAGACCATCCGCCGCTGGTCGTCGGTGCGCCGGGGCGAGGATAAGAATATCTTCCCCTTCCAGGAGCAGGCTGACGTAATGTTCAACTCGGCGCTGGTCTATGAGCTGGCGGTGCTGAAGCTGTATGCGGAGCCCCTTTTATTCAGCATCCCCAGGGATGTGCCGGAGTACGACGAGGCAAAGCGGCTGCTGAAATTCCTGGATTATTTCCTGGGGATCGACAGCGAGATCATCCCGAAAAACTCCATTATCCGGGAGTTTATCGGAGGAAGCTGCCTGAAGGTATAAAGGGATAGAAGAAAATGCCAGAACGGCGGTATGGACATACGAAAAAAATTGTGGTATAGTAAGGAGGTTCTGAGTAAGACAGATGGTCGCTGCTGCATGACCGAAAGGATGCAGGAGAGGAAAGTCCGGGCTTCAAAGGGCAGGGTGCCAGATAACGTCTGGCGGAGGCGACTCCAGGGACAGTGCAACAGAAATAAACCGCACGGCTTGCCGTGTAAGGGTGGAAAGGCAGTGTAAGAGACTACCGCCTCGCTGGTAACAGAGAGGGCACATGTAAACCCCATCCGAAGCAAGGCCGAACAGGGAGCATAAGGCGGCCCGTCTGCTCCCGGGTAGGCCGCTTGAGCTGTCTGGCGACAGGCAGCCTAGATAGATGACCATCCAGGACATAACCCGGCTTACAGTCTTGCTCAGAGCCTTATAAAAGACCGGTGTCAGACCGGCGGAGAATCCCGTTTCCGGGATTCTATTTTTATCCAACAAAAGCAACATTTTTACAGGAGAGCATTCAATGAGTACAAAAATAAAACGGGCGCTTTTCCTTCTGCTGGCCTTTGCCGTTCTCTGTGCGGGGTGCAGCAGAAAGGAGGAAACGGCAAAAGAAGAGAATCCCAAGATCCGGGAGCAGATGGCCCTGGCAGAAAAGTATCTGGGCGAGCAGAAGTTTGATGAGGCCATCGAGGCGCTTCTTGAGGCAGTGGAGCTGGATCCGGAGGATGTGGACGTCTATCTGAAGCTGAGCGAGATCTATGCGGACCAGGAAATGGATATGGAAGCCATGGATATCCTGGAACAGGGCTGGGAGGCATCCCAGGACGAGGTCCTGCGGGACCGGTACGTGGAAGTGTGTACGGAATATGCGGAGAAGTATTTTAATGACGAGGAGTTTGACAGCGCCATTGAAGCCTACGACCGGGCCATTGCCGCAGATGAGACCTGCAAAAAAGCGTATCTGGGACTCCACCAGGTCTACCTGTATCTGGAGGAGTACGACAGCGCCGACGTGGTGCTGGAGGAAGGCTGTCTGGTTACCGGCGATAAGGAGCTGGAGGAGATCCGGTTCAAGAGCCTGACGGAGCTGGGGCAGAAATTTGTGGAGGAGGAGAATTACGAGTATGCCATTCCCTGTCTGGAAAACCTCCTGGAGGCAGGCCGGGGCGATGACAATACCCGCCTTGCCTTAAGCAATGCCTATGCGATGATGGAGGAATATAAGAAATCCATCGAGATCCTGGAGAATCTGGAAAACAAAGAGGATCCGTCCATACAGAGCAGCCTTGCCACGGCCTATGCCCGTTATGGAGAGCAGTGCTTTAATGAGGGAAACAGGGAGGAGGCAGTTACATACCTGACAAAAGCCAGGGAGCTGTCCCCGGATACCATGGATATTTATGTGACCATGATCGCCCTTCATATGGATTCCGGTGATCTGGCGGCAGCAAAGACCGTGGTGGATGAGGCAGTGGCCAAGTTCATGAATGCAGACGCTGCGGCAAACGAGCGGTTTGACGATCTGCTTTACGAGATCTCCGGTTATTATTCGGAAACAGAGGATATGGCCGCAGGCTTAAGCTTCTGGGAGAAGGCGGTGGCCTTAAAGCCGGATGATGAAAGCTACAAGGGCGAGCTGGAAAATTACAGGGCCACGGCAGCCGACGAGGCGGCCATGAAGGCTGGAGAGCTCCTGGAGAACGGAGACGGGCCCGGAGCCATGTCTTATTTCAAGAGGGCCTATGTTTTATCGCCTGCCAGCATCGTTCCGGGCTTTTTATCCAATGAAAACGGAACGTATTACCTCAATGAGGACGGTACCTTCCGGACCGGCTGGTACGACGCGGGAGACGGCGATATTTATTACTTTAATCCTGCCCAGGGAGCGGCCTACGGCTGTTCTGTCATGGGATGGCAGAACCTGGACGGCAGCGAATATTATTTCATGGATGACGGCCGTCTGCTGACCAATGAGGAGACTCCGGACGGATTCATGGTGGGTCCGGACGGAAAGAAGATCGGAACGGTCCCCACAGAAGAGGAGACAGAGGAGGAGACCGAGCCGGAGGCAGAAGAAGAGACTGAGAGCGGCCAGGAGAGCGAAGGCCAGGAGGAGACCTCCCAGGAGACGAAGCCGTCCGGTTCTGGAACCCACAGCGGCAGTCTTAAGTTGAATCCGGAGCTTTTAAATAAAGCCAAGGAGGGAAGCGGAGCCTATGCGGTCAAAAAGGAAGAGCTGTTCTCCGGCGCAGAAGGCGTAAGCCTCACCTTAAATGATGTTTATAAATGCATGAGCCAGTATGGGATGCAGGTCCAGTGGATCCTGGAGGAATCCACCTATGAGCTTGGTATGGGCGATATGGTGATCTGGGTATTCCCGGGCCAGAGCCTGGCCGGAGACGGCGTGGTAGTAAAGGATGCGGAGGAGTACAGGGAATCCCTGCGGAACAAGACACTTCCGGAGGGCACCACCTTTGCAGTCCAGTTTGACGCCAGGGCCACAGGTACCAATGAAACAGTGGATATTGAAAAGATCCGCGAGATCAATGGCCAGTAAATAAAGAAAAGACGTTTTCTGTTCCATGAAAATGGAGGAAAACGTCTTTTTTGTCATAGGACAGCCGGCTTATAAGTGATCCAGGATCAGAGAGAGTCCGGAGACCATCAGAAGGACAGTCACTGACAGCCTGGCTGTCCGCTCCGGCAGCCGCCTGTGGAAAAAGATCCCGATAAAAAGTCCCAGGACCATAAAGGGAGCCAGACAGAGGGCCGTTTTTGCAGCCTCCAGGGTCAGGATCCCTGTGGATCCATAGAGGAACAGGCGGAAGGTGTTTTCTGCCAGAAAAACCATACAGTTGTTGGCCCGGAACTGGCTCTGGTCTCCGGCGGTACGGCTCACATAGGCCACAAGGAGGGCGCTGACCCCAAAAAGCCCGCAGAGGATACCGGAGAGGAGTCCTATGATCACCAGAAGAGCCGGGGACGCGCTTTTTCCAGAGCCGGGGGTTCCGGATCCAGAGGCTTTCCTCTCCCTTAAAAACATTTCCAGACCTAAGAATACCACCACAAAGCCGAAAAGGATCTTTATGCTCCTGGCATCTCCGGTCTTCAGAAAGAACACCCCTGGTATGGAGCCAGCGATCACCAGGAGGCTCAGAGGGACCCAGATCTTTGGCCGGATCCCCTTCCGTTCCGTCCAGGCGATCCACAGATTGGAGGGATAGCCCAACAGAAGATCTACCGGAGAAATATTCACATTGTCAGTGAAAAATCCTGCCAGAGTGCCGAAGACCAGGGTGTTGGCAAAGCCGCACATGCCTTTTACGATATAGGCCGCTGTGACCGCCAGAAAAACAGGGATGGTCAGCATGGCCTAGCTGTGCTTCTCGTCACAGTACTGGCAGCGGTAGACTTCCTTTTCTTTATCAGCCAGATAAAAGATATGGGGAAGTTCCTGCTCCACGGATGTGATGCACCGGGGATTCTTGCAGTGGATCACGTTGACAAGACGGTCGGGAAGGCTTAAGCAGCGCTTTTCCACGATCCGCTCATCCCGGATGATGTTGACGGTGATGGTGTGGTCGATATAGCCCAATACATCCAGGTCCAGGGAATCCAGGGGGCCCTCGATCTTTATGATGTCTTTTCTCCCCATCTTGCTGCTCCGGGCGTTTTTGATGATGGCCACGGTGCAGTCCATTTTTCCCAGTCCCAGATATTTATAGATCTCCATGCTCTTTCCGGCCTGGATGTGATCTAAAACAACGCCTTCTTTGATGCCGCTGATATTTAACATGGTTTTTCCACCTCCAGTAAAGTCATGATCAGAGCCATACGTACATAAACGCCGTACTGGGCCTGCTTAAAATAGGCGGCTCTGGGATCGTCGTCCACCTCCACGGAGATCTCGTTGACCCTGGGAAGGGGGTGAAGAACGAACATATCGGGTTTTGCCAGCTTCATTTTTTCCTGGTCAAGGATATAGCAGTCCTTCATGCGGATGTAATCCTCTTCGTTGAAGAAACGCTCTCTCTGGACTCTGGTCATGTACAGGATATCTAACTCCTCCATGGCGTCGTCCAGGTTGGTGGTCTCACGGTAGGGGATGTGGTTGGCGTCCAGGACGTTTTCCTTGATGTAATCGGGCACCTTAAGCTCCGGCGGAGAGATCAGTACGAAACGGATCCCCGGGTAGCGTACCAGGGCGTGGATCAGGGAGTGGACCGTACGGCCAAATTTCAGGTCGCCGCAGAGTCCCACAGTCATGTCCCCCAGGTGTCCCTTTAAGCTTTTAATGGTCAGAAGGTCGGTCAGGGTCTGGGTGGGATGCTGGTGGCCGCCGTCTCCGGCATTGATCACAGGGATGGAGGATTTGGAGGCCGCCACGTATGCGGATCCCTCTTTGGGGTGGCGCATGGCGCAGATGTCAGCGTAGCAGGAGATCACGCGGATCGTATCGGAAACACTCTCGCCTTTGGCCGCAGAGCTGGAATCAGCCGAAGAAACGCCGAGGACGCTGCCGCCCAGGCTCAGCATGGCGGATTCAAAGCTCAGCCGTGTTCTGGTGCTGGGCTCAAAAAAAAGAGTCGCCAGCTTTTTGCCGTCACATACGTGGGCATATTTGGAGCGATTCTTTTCGATGTCAGATGCCAGGGATAATAACTGATCAGTCTCTTCGACGGAAAGATCCAGAGGACTCAGTAAATGTCTCATGAAATATTCTCCTTTCATTGATCCCGGGCCGGAAAGCTGCCGGCGGACAAGGCCGCGCCGGGTCCTTGGCATTCTGGCCCTGGTACCATCATTATAACGGATAGCCAGGGGAAATTCTACATTTTTTTCAAAAATATGTTATAATATCCTCAAATGAAAATTTAAGTGGATGGAGAAACCAATGAGAAAAACCATGGAGCAGATCGTAATAGAAGGCCAGGCTGCCAGATGCGGGAGCCTGGAGGAGCTGTATCTTTTATGGCAGATGATGCAGCAGATGGAGGAGGAGCCCTTTGGGAGCACGTGCTATGAGGAGATCGACCCCAGGAGCTTTCATATAGACGGCGCTGTGTCCCCGGAGCATTACGATGGGACTCTTTTCATACTGAAGGAGACCAGCATGAAAAAGCAGATCAGAAAGGGCCAGACCATGCCGGTGGTCTCTGATGTCCGGAGAGACCTGCGGACAGGCAGGAGCCCGTCGGGGGAAGTGGAGTACCTGCCTTATCTGAGGGGGATGAAAAGGATCCTGGACGGAGGATCCGCGTCCGGCGATAAAGCCCCTCTTTTGAAAACGGCGGTGATCTACGTGAATAAGAGGGGAGGAAAGGGCGCAGCCGATGATATCAGCATGGATTACGGATTTTATTATTCGGAATTTCTGAAGCGGCAGATCCAGCTCCTGGAGCCCAGGACCATTATCTGCTGCGGTGAGGACATCTTCCGCCTGGTGGCCATGGAGGTGTTCCAGAATAAAAAAACGAAGAAGAACCAGGAGACTTATATGAAATGGAAGGACGTGGTGGCTGGCGATATCCTGCCGGCAGACCGCCGGTTTAAGCCTGTAAAGGATCTGGCCAAGGCCGATATACAGGTGATCCGCATGTGGAACCCGGCGTACCGGGTCAACAACGGCCAGTACGTATCCCTGGAGGAATACCTGCGGGAATTCCAGAGACGCACGGAGGGCGCAAAAATTTGTAAGAATTGTTAAGCAATTCTTTATATCCAATGGGACATGGTTTTTATATAATGATAACAGGCATATAGAAAGAAATATAAGGAGAGGGATGCGCGTGGAAGCGGAGAAAAAGCGGGAAGTGGTGATCCGGGTACGGGATCTCTATAAGGTATACCGCATGGGCGATACGAAGGTCTATGCGTTAAACGGTGTGGATCTGGATATCCGCCGGGGAGAATTCTGTGCCATTACAGGCCCCTCGGGTTCGGGAAAATCCACACTGCTGAACATGCTGGCCGGTCTGGAGCACCCTTCTAAGGGAGAGATCGTCATTGCCGGAAAGCATATAGAAAAGCTGAACGAGAAGCAGCTTGTGACGTTCCGGCGGGAGCGGGTGGGGTTTATCTTCCAGTCCTATAACCTGATCGCCACCATGGACGCAGTGGAGAATGTGGCCCTTCCCCTGTCCTTCCGAGGAATGGGAAAGGCCAAGCGGGCCAAGCGGGCCAAGGAATATCTGAAGCTGGTGGGCCTGGAAAGATTTATGACCCATATGCCCAACCAGATGTCCGGCGGCCAGCAGCAGCGGGTGGGCATCGCCAGAGCCCTGGCGGTGGATCCCCAGATCATTTTTGCAGACGAGCCCACAGGAAACCTGGATTCCAAAACCACCATGGAGGTCTTAAAGCTGATGCAGACCATTGTGCGGGAACGGAACCAGACTCTGGTGATGGTGACCCATGACAACAATCTGGCCACCTATGCGGACCGGATCATCAAGATCATTGACGGAAAGATCGTCAGCATTGAAGAAAACCATAAAGAAGCGGACCTGGAGGCGGCCCGGGAGGAAACGCCCCAGAAGAAAATGACAGAGGAAAAAGAAAGCGGGGAAAATCTATGAGAGAGCGGTTAAAGCGGATATTTATTTTATTTATGGCAGCGGCGGTGCTTCTGGGGGCGGCGCCCTCCACAGCCTTTACAGCCCTGGCAGACGAGAAGGAGACGGAGAACGAGGATCTGGAGATCCCCAAGGTCTTCCATAAGGATGACGATAATGAAGTGGTGCGCATCGTGATCGGGAAAACTCCCTCCATCACCATCGGAAAATCTTCCACTATCTCCATTGCCGTAAAAAATACCACCGATACAGACTGGCTGGAGAGTGAGATCTGGATCGCGCCGGAGGCCGATTACCAGGGATATTACGACGAGATCGAGGACGAGGACGGCGAGATCATCAAGACCATGAACGCCACCTACCCCTTTGAGATCACCGACAGCCTGAATAAGCACTATAAGATCGGCCACATCAACGCAGGGGCTAAAAAGACCGTAAACCTGCGGGTCAATGTAAAAAAGAACCTGAAGGAAGGCTATTATCCTGTAAAGCTGTATATTTCCAAGCGTTCCAGAGGCGAGGACGGCATGTCGGGCGAGTTCCAGAAGACCGTCATGGTATGGGCAGAGACAAAGGAGGCGTCTTCCACCTCTGAATCCGACGAGTCCAGCACCGAGCCCATCGGCTTTGCCCTGGGAGAGAACCAGTCCACACCCCAGGCAAACTACAATGAGGTCATGAATTTTAATATGAACCTCAGGAACACAGGCTACAAGACCGCCTACGACGTGCGGGTGGAAATGGAGCTTTCCGAGGATATCACCAAGTTCCCCTTTGAGATCAACGATGGAAACTATGACCGCTGGATGAACAATATAAACCCGGACCAGACCGTGGAGGTGCCGTACAGCATGGCCATCCGGGAGGAGGCAAAGAGCGGCTATTATCCCATTAAATTTAAGATCCGGTACAGGGAAGAGGAAAACGGGGCGTTCTTAACGCCGGTGGAGGATACCTTTTATGTGCGGGTCATCGGAAAGGACGAGGAGGACGAGCTTTCTGATGACGCCGGAGAAAACGAAAGGACCAAGGCCCGTATCATCGTGGACAGCTTTGAGACGGATCCGGCCAGGATCCTGGCGGGTCAGGATTTTACGCTGAAGGTGAAGATGAAAAACGCATCCAGCGACATTACGGCCTCCAATATCCTTTTCACCTTTGAACCGGAGGCAGTGGAAAACAGTCCTGTGTTCACCACGGCCAACGGCTCCAACTCGGTGGTGGTCAACAGCCTGGCTCCCGGAGCGTCGGAGGTGCTGACCATGAAATTCACCTCCAGCCCCAGCGCCGAGCAGCGGGCCTATAACATCACCATTACAGAGCAGTACGACAGCCCGGAGTTTAAAAATGCCAAGGAGACGGTGAAGATCGCCGTGGCCTTAAAGCAGGAGGCCAGGCTCAATACGGGAACCATCGAGGTCATGCCCGATTCCATCGAGGTGGGGACCGAGACCAACATCATGTTCCCCATCAACAACACGGGAAAGGTGACCCTTTATAACGTGACCGCCATTTTTGAGGCGGATTCCATCCAGCGGGCGGAGAGCTATGTGGGCAATATAAAGCCCGGAGAGAGCGGCAACGTGGATGTCATGGTCGCCGGAGCTGCCCCGACCATGGACGAAGGGAAGATACGCCTTACCATTACATACGAGGACGAAAACGGCGTGGTGACGCCGGTGGAAAAGGAGGTCCAGCTCTTTGTGACAGAGCCGGTGATCATGGACGATCCGTCCATGGACGTGGGAAATATGGACATCCCGGAGCCGGAGCCCACGAAAATGGAGCTTCTTAAGAAATATGCCGTTCCCCTGGGAGCCGCAGCCGCCGTCCTTCTGATACTGGTCGTTGTTCTTATCAAGCGGAAAAAGAAGAAAGCGGGAATGGACGATGAAATTCTCTGATCTGCTCCGGATGAGCATTAACAATCTGAGACGAAGAAAGCTGAGGACCGGTCTTACGGTCCTTGGCGTCGTTATCGGAACCGCCTCCATCGTGGTCATGGTCTCCCTGGGCATCGGCCTTAAGGAGATCACGGTGGAGCAGTACGAGTCCTCGGGAAGCCTTACAAAGATCGAGGTGTACCGGAATTATGGCATGGGCGGCTCGGAAAACGAGGAGGACGGCTTTATCACCGATAAGACCATCGAAAGCTTTAAAGGGATCCCCCATGTGAAGGCCGTCTCCCCGGTGCTCTCCACCTATGTGCAGATGCGCCAGGGCGCGTACGAAGGCTCCTCCAGGATCGAGGGCTTAAGCCGCGAGGCCCTGGAGGAGATCGAGCTGGGGGAGGGACGGCTTCCGGATCCGTCCTCCGGCACCATGGAGCTGGTGGTGGGTCCCATGGTCGCCCAGAACTTCTGGGACGCCAAAACAGGCAGGGGCTTCTGGGAGACGGGAGAGCAGCCGGCGGTGGATCTTTACGGAAAGCCGTTTTTTACCATGTTCCAGAGTTCCGGAGCCGAGGAAAGCGGCAAGCAGAAAAAATATGTGTTTCCTGTCAGCGGACTTGTAAAAAGTGATACTGACGAAAACGGAAATCCGATGTATAATGAATACAGCTATGGCATATACACGGACGTGGAGATCCTGAAGACCCAGTTAAAGCGTATCTATAAAAAGAACCCGATCCCCGGGCAGCCCGTCAATAAAAAGGGAAAGCCCTATAACTATTACGTTTATGACAACGCGTATGTCTATGTGGACGATATGAACAACGTCATGGAGGTGCAGGCGGCTGTAACGGATATGGGATATGAGGCCCACAGCAGCATGCAGTGGCTGGAGCAGGCCCAGGAGCAGATGGATATGATCCAGGCGGTGCTGGGAGGCATCGGAGCCGTATCCCTTTTTGTGGCGGCCATCGGTATCGCCAATACCATGATGATGTCCATCTACGAAAGGACCAGGGAGATCGGCGTTCTGAAGGTGCTGGGGTGCGCCCTGGGAGACATCCGCAGCATGTTCCTCATTGAAGCCGGATTCATCGGGCTCATGGGCGGAGCGGCCGGGCTTTTGTTAAGCTACGGCGTTTCCAGCCTGATCAATAAATTTCTCGGTTCCGGGCTCATGGGCATGGGCGGAGGCGGCGGGGATATTTCCCGCATCCCCATGTGGCTTTCGGCGGCGGCCGTGGGCTTTGCCATTGTCATCGGTATGCTGGCAGGACTGTTCCCGGCCTTAAGGGCCATGAAGCTGAGCCCTCTGGCAGCCATCAGAAACGAATAGGCAGGAAAAGGAGGCATCTATGGAGAATTTTATTTATTCCATCCCCACCACCATTTATTTTGGGAAGGGGCAGATCGAACATGTGTCCCAGGCAGTGCGTCCCTACGGGAAGAAGGCGCTGATCGTCTATGGCGGGGGAAGCGTGAAAAAGAACGGTATTTTTGACCGTGTGACAGAGATCCTTGAGCATGAAGGCATTGCATGGGAAGAGCTGGGGGGCGTGGAGCCCAATCCCAGGATCGAAACAGTGAGAAAGGGCGCAGAGCTCTGCAAGGCTGGAAATATCGAAGTCGTTCTCCCCATCGGCGGCGGCTCCACCATCGACTGTGCCAAGATCATTGCCGCCGGTGCCCTTTATGACGGCGACGCCTGGGACCTGGTACTGGACGGGAAGAAGATCCAGGCAGCCCTTCCTATCGTTGCGGTCCTTACCCTGGCGGCCACCGGCTCGGAAATGGACACGGCGGCCGTGATCTCCGATATGGCCTCCAACAATAAGCTGGGGACCAAGAGCGAACATATCCGTCCAAAGGCGGCCATTATGGACCCCTCCTACACAGAGACCGTCAACGCCTGGCATACAGCCGCGGGCACGGCGGATATCATGTCCCATATCCTGGAATCGTATTTCTCCAATGCCGAGGGATATATGCAGGACCGCATGGCCGAGGGGCTCCTTAAGACCTGTATCCAGTTCGGGATCCGGGCGGTGGAGCATCCCGATGATTATGAGGCCCGGGCCAATCTCATGTGGGCTGGAAGCTGGGCCATTAACGATTTTCTGAAGCTGGGAAAGCTGGTTCCCTGGTCGGTCCACCCCATGGAGCATGAGCTGTCGGCGTATTACGATATCACCCATGGAGCTGGTCTGGCGATCCTGACGCCCCACTGGATGCGCCATGTATTAAACACCAGGACGGTGGAAAAGTTCCGTACCTACGGCGTCAACGTCTGGGACGTGCCGGCGGATCTGCCGTCTATGGAGGCGGCAGAGCTGGCCATCAAACGGACGGCCGATTATTTTAAGGCCCTGGGGCTTCCGTCAAGGCTGTCCGAGGTGGGGATCGACGAAAAATATCTGGAGATCATGGCAGAAAAGTCCGCATCCCGTATGAAGGGAACGTATGTGGAGCTGACGAAGGATGAGATCCTCCAGATCTTTAAGGAAGCCATGTAGGCGGAAGGGAGAAACCATATGAACGTACTGGATCATGAAAAGCTGCATCAGAAATATTTTGAGGAACTCTCCAGGATCCCCAGGGCTTCCTTTAAGGAGGAACGGGTATCAGACTACCTGGAGGACTTTGCCAGGACCAGAGGCCTGGACTATAAAAGGGATACCATCGGCAATGTGGTGATCTATAAGCCGGCGTCTGCGGGCTATGAGGACCACGGCGCGGTGATCCTCCAGGCACATACAGACATGGTCTGCGAAAAGAATGCGGACTGCACCCATGATTTCGACCTGGATCCCATTGATCTTTACATTGAAAACGGGATCTTAAAGGCCAGAGGCACGACCCTGGGAGCCGACGACGGCATGGGCTGCGCCTATATGCTGGCGCTTCTGGATATGGATACGCCCCACCCGGCCCTGGAATGTGCCTTTACAGTCCAGGAGGAGGTAGGCTTAAACGGGGCCTTTGCGTTAAAGACGGAGTATTTTACGGCGAAAAAATATGTGAACCTGGATTTCGGCGGACGCGGAAAGGGAACGTGCACCACCAGCGCCGGAGGCGAGATGGTGGGCCTTAAAAAGCCTGTGGAATATGAGGACTGTGCCCTTCCGGCCTACCGTCTGTTCATCACAGGCTTAAAGGGAGGCCATTCCGGAAGCTGCATCATCCTGGAGCTGGGCAATTCCTTAAAGATCTGCGGACGGATCTTAAAGGAGATCTCCGGAAGCTCGGATCTTCGGATCGTAAGCCTGGACGGCGGCTTAAAGAACAACGCCATTCCCAGGGAATGCGAGGCTGTGTTTGCCAGCGGAGCGCCCAGGGAGCAGATCGAAAGGGCCATGGAGTCCATAACGGCTGAGATCCGGAATGAGCTGAAATTCCAGGAGCCGGAGCTTTCGGTGACACTGGAGACGGCTGCCTGCACCAGGGCCATGAGCGAAGAGACCAGCGCAGACCTGGTGGATCTTATGTACCTCCTGCCCACGGGACTCCGCCACAGGAGCCTTCAGATCGAGAACCTTCCGGTGGCGTCAGAAAACCTGGCGTCTGTACGGTGTAAGGAGGATTACGTGGAGTTCCAGTATTCCCTCCGGGCAGAAAAAATGTCCTGGCGGGACCAGATGGAAAAGGAACTGTGCATCCTGGCCGGTATCTACGATATGACCGTGGACGTATACAGCAAGTTCCCGTCCTGGGAATTCAATCCGGATTCAGCCCTCAGAAATACGCTTTTAAAGGCATATAAAGAGGTGAAGGGGACGGAGATGGAGCTTCTGGCCACCCACGGCGGCCTGGAGTGCGGAGTGTTCTGCGACATGATCCCAGGCCTTGACGTGGTGACCCTGGGAGCCGAGACCGACGGCGCCCATACGCCCCAGGAGCAGATGAACCTGGAATCCTTTGACCAGACCTTCGAGGTGCTGAAGACCTTCCTGGAGCACTTATAAACAGCCAGGGGCCCGGCCCCTCTGCCGGTAAACGTCCGGCATACTGAAAATAAAAATATGTAAAAGCACCTGGAAAGCCGCCTGAGCATAAGATAGATTAATAATGCTCTAAGGTGGCTTTCTTTGAAGACGTTTTTGCAGCCATTAACAGCCAGGGAAGAAAGAGAGTACCTCCGGCAGTACAAAGAGGGTGACCGGGAGGCAAGGAATGTGCTGATCAGCCGGAACATGCGCCTGGTCGCCCATGTCATAAAAAAATACCAGAACTCCGGCTATGAGACCGAGGATCTTCTGTCTGTGGGGACCATCGGACTCATAAAGGCGGTGGATTCCTATAATATGGAGAAGGGCTCGAGACTGGCCACCTACGCGGCCAGGTGTGTAGAGAATGAGGTCCTGATGCTTTTCAGGGCCGGGAAAAAATTTTCCAAAGAGGTCTCTATTTATGACCCCATCGGTACCGACAAGGACGGCGAGACCGTGAGCTTCATGGATATTCTGGAGATGGAAGGGAAGGAGGCAGTGGAGCAGGTCATCCTGAAGGAGGATGTGAGAAAGCTTTACGAGGCCTATGAACAGAATCTGAAAGATACCGAAAAGACCGTGATCCGTCTGAGATACGGCCTTTTCGGCTCTAAGGAGCACACCCAGAGGGAGATCGCCGGGCAGCTGGGGATCTCCAGGTCCTATGTCTCAAGGCTCGAGAAAAGGGCGGTGGAAAAGCTGCGCGAGGAATTCCAGAGGGATGGGTATACGGCGTAGGGGCGGTTTACAGGGCTCCGCACAGGACATAGGCCAGGGTCCCCACGGCTCCGGAGCCCAGGATGATGGAGACGGCCCCCACCTTTCCATGGAATCTTCTTAACAGAAACAGGGACCCGGCAAACAGTATGAGCTCAATGGGGCGCAGGGCTGCCAGGGAGATATTATAAAAGCTGGTGTTGAACAGTGCCAGCATCAGAATGGACATTCCAGCGGAGCCGATCATGGCAACCACCGCCGGGCGCAGGGCCGAGAGCACCGTCTGGACGCCGGAGAAGGAGCGGTATTTATAGTAAAAGTGGGCCAGGGTCAGACAGATGATGAAGGAGGGGATGATACAGCCCAGAGTGCAGAGGACTGCGCCCAGGGGACCTGCCAACCGGGTTCCCACAAAGGTGGAGGAGTTGATGGAGACCGGGCCTGGGGTCATCTCAGCAATGGTGATCAGATCCGTAAACTCAGCCATGGTCATCAGCTTGTGGACGTTTACGATCTGGTCCTGGATCAGCGGGATCGCGGCGTAGCCTCCGCCTACGGAGAACATGCCCACCTGGATGAAGGAGAAAAATAAGCTAATTAAAAGATTCATTTCCGGTTACCCCTTTCTTTTTATAAGACGTAAGGACCGCCTCTGTGATCCCGATGACAAGGCAGATCAGAATGATGATCATGGCGCTGACACCGAAGAAATACGCTCCGCAGAAGGAGAGGACCATGAGGGACGTATAGAACACGGAATGGCTGTTCCAGACGTTTTTTGCCAGATTCCATGTGACGTCCAGGATCACGGCCGCAACGCCTGCCCGCATGACCTGGAGGGCGGCGGCAATATAGAGATTCTGCCGGAATTCTGTGTAAAAGACACAGATCAGGGAGATCACGAACATGGGCGGAAGGATGGTCCCCAGGACTGCGGCCAGGGAGCCGGGGATGCCCTGCATCCGGTAGCCGATGATCACAGAGGCATTGACCGGCAGGGGGCCGGGAGAGGACTGGGTGATGGCCGTGATGTCTAACATTTCATCCTCCTCCAGCCATTTCAGCTCTTCCACAAATTTTTTCTTCATAAGAGATACGATGACGAAGCCGCCGCCAAAGGTGCAGGCGCTCAGGAGGAACATGGATTTAAAAAGGATCCACAGCTGTTCCAGGTTCTTTTTTTGTAACATGATGATTTCTTTTCCTGTTGTTTGATGAGGCCATTATATCCAGATTTTATAAGAAAGTAAAATTATATATATTGATACAACGATAAAAATACGTTATGATAAAAGGGAGGAGGGATGAGGAATGCTGGATTTTCGGATCGAAACGTTCCTGGCGGCCTGCCGGCATATGAATTTTACTGCGGCGGCGGAGGAGCTTCACATTACCCAGCCGGCGGTATCCCAGCATATCCGGTTCCTGGAAAAGAAATACGGCGCAGAGCTGTTTGTCCGGGACGGGAAGCGGCTGGAGCTGACCCGGGCGGGAGAGATCCTTAAACGGACCATGATCACCATGGAAAATCACCAGAGAGCCATGGAAAAACGGATGCGGGAGTCCGGGAACGCTGTAAGGACGCTGACCATGGGCGTGACCATGACCATTGGGGAATATGCGGTCACAGGGCCTCTGGCCCGGTATCTGAACCTCCATCCGGACGTGAATGTATGCCTGCGGTTCGGCAACACGGACCGGCTTTTGGAGGCGCTCCGGGCAGGGGAGATGGATCTGGCCTTAAGCGAGGGGTATATCCGGTCAGAGGAGTTTGATACGGAGCTGTTCCGCAGGGAGTGGTACATCCCGGTCTGTGCTGCCGGACATGCCCTTCCCGCTGGGAAACAGAAGCTTAAGGATCTTCTCGGGGAGCGGCTGATCCTCAGGGAAAAGGGCTCCGGAAGCCGGAAGATCCTTGAAAGGAACCTGGCAGCCAGAAACCTTAAGATCAGCGATTTTATTCATTATGCCGAGGTGGAGAACATCCATACCATGGTGAGCCTGCTGGTCCGGGACTGCGGGATCGCCTTTTTGTACGAGGCTGCGGTGGAGCAGGAGATCCGGCAGGGGCTTTTAAAGGAGATCCGTCTGGAGGACTTTTCCATGGACCATGAATTTCTGTTTTTGTGGAACAAGGGCAGCGTTTTTTCCAGCGAGCTGAAGAAGCTCTGCGAGGAGTGGATCCAGCTGGACAAGGACGCTTCCGGCGGAAGATAATGCCGCTCCGGGATTTGAGACAGGTGATGAAATTTCAGAAGAAAGGGGAAAAGGAATGAGAGAAAGGGAATTTTACCTTCCGTCCAGCGACGGACACTCCAGGCTCCATTGTATGGAATGGCTGCCGGACGGGGAGATCCTGGGAGCCGTACAGATCGTCCACGGGATGATGGAGCATACGGGGCGCTACCGGGAAACGGCAGAATGGCTGGCAGACCGGGGGATCGCCGTCTATGGCCACGACCATCTGGGCCATGGAAGGACTGCGGCGGAAAAAGAGGATCTGGGATACTTTGGAGACAGGGATGGGGAGCTTTCACTGGTGAAGGACGTGCGCAGGCTGACGCTTTATGGAAAAAGGAGATACAGAGGAAAGCGGCTGTTCCTTCTGGGCCATAGCATGGGCTCATTTATGGTGAGGCGGACCCTGACCGTCTATGAGGACGGGCCCGACGGCGTGATCCTCATGGGGACGGGCTCCCAGCCAGAGGGAATGGTATTTGCCGGATGGTGTCTGGCGTCTCTGGTGAGCGCCATAAGGGGGAGCCGCAGCCGGAGCCGTCTGCTCCACGAGCTGTCCCTGGGAAATTATAACCGGAAATTCTGGCCGGTACAGACGGACCACGACTGGCTTACCAGGGATATGGAAAAGGCCAGGAGCTTTGAAGCAGATCCGTACTGCCAGTTCCTTTTTACTGCCGGGGCCTACCGGGATTTTTTCCGGGTGATCCTCATGGACCAGCGGGCAGAACGGCTGGGAAGGATGCGGACGGACATGCCCCTTCTTCTGCTTTCCGGGGACCGGGATCCGGTGGGAGAAAACGAAAGAGGGGTCAGAAAGGTGTATAAGCGGTTTTCAGACGCAGGCTGCCGGGATATTACCCTGGGCTTTTATAAGGACGCCCGCCATGAGCTGTTCAATGAGACCAACCGGGAGGAGGTACGGGAGGATCTTCTTTCCTGGATTCTGGGGCATCTGGAGGAACAGAATAGTTAAAACCGGGCCCGGGGCTGTAGCCGCCCCGGGTTAAAATAAGGCTTGAAATTCCAGCCGGCATCCGGTATAGTAGGAATCAGACAAAAGCTTTCTAAGATGATTTCAAATAAACTCTTTATTCATTTCAAAAGCGATCAGAGAATTTCCATGAAGACCAGAGGACAAAAATATGGAGCATGCCGCAAAGCTGCGGCGTATTTCGGAAAGAAGGGAAGATAAGACTTGTTTGGAAAAGTGAATAGTATTTATCTCCAGGGCATGTGGGGGACCCAGGTGTCTGTGGAGGCGGATGTGAGCGGAGGCCTTCCCGGCTGGTCCTTTGTGGGATACCTGGCCTCTGAGGTGCGGGAGGCCCAGGACCGGGTCCGGACGGCCATCCGGAACCTGGGAGTGGAGCTGCCGCCAAAAAAGGTGACCATCAACCTGTCTCCTGCGGATCTGAGAAAGGAGGGAACGGGCTTTGATCTTGCCATTGCGGCGGCGATCCTGACGGCCTACGGGATCATCCCGGCCCCGGAGGAAACGTGGCTGTTTTTGGGGGAGCTGGGGCTGGACGGCCGTATCAAGGGGATCCCGGGAGCCCTTACCCTTACGGTCCGGGCCCAGGAGCTGGGGTTTACGCGGCTGTTCCTGCCAGAGGAGAATCTGGAGGAGGCGTCCATGATCCAGGGGATCGGCCTGGTGGGAGCTGGGGATCTTAAGAGTCTTATGGAGCTCCTTAAGGGAGCGGGTCCCATAAAGGAGTATGAGCGCCGGGAAAGGCCGGGAACAGACACGGGCCAGGAGAAATACGCCGGGGATTTTTCAGAGGTCAACGGGCAGAAGGTTTTGCGGCGGGCGGCTGAGGTGGCAGTGGCCGGGATGCACAATCTCCTAATGATCGGCCCGGCGGGATCTGGAAAGACCATGGTGGCCCGGAGGCTTGCGACGATCCTTCCGGCAATGACCCAGGAGGAGCAGATCGAAATCTCAAAAATATACAGTGTCTGCAATCTTCTTAGCGGGGAGGAGCCTCTGATCCGGAGACGGCCTTTCCGGGCGCCCCATCATACGGTATCGGCCCAGGCCCTGACCGGCGGAGGGAGCCGGCCAAAGCCCGGGGAGATATCTCTGGCCACCGGAGGGATCCTGTTTCTGGACGAGCTTCCGGAAATGAGCCGGGGGGCCCTGGAGGCCCTGAGACAGCCTCTGGAGGAGCGCCAGGTCACCATCTCCCGGGTTTACGGAACGTGCAGCTATCCGGCTGATTTCCAGCTTGTGGCGGCCATGAATCCATGCAGGTGCGGACACTATCCGGACCTGTCCAGATGCACCTGTACCGCAGGGGAGGTGAGCCGGTATCTGGGAAAGATCTCCGGGCCGCTCCTGGACCGGATGGATATCTGCGTGGAGGCCCAGGCAGTGACCTATGAGGAGATGGAGGGGAAGGCGGAAAATGAGAGCTCGGCATCCATCCGCGCCAGGGTAGAAGCGGCCCGGGCCATCCAGAGAGAGCGGTTTAAAGGGCTTTCCATCCGGTGCAACGGGGAGATGGGAGGAGGACAGATCCGCCGGTTCTGTCCACTTAATAAGGAAGAAAGTGAATTCATGGAGCATATTTTTTTCAGTCTGGGAATTTCAGTCCGGATGTACGGGAAGATCCTGAAGGTGGCCCGGACGGCGGCGGATCTGGATGGCCGGGAGCAGATCCTCACAAAGGATCTCAGCGAGGCCGTATCCTATGTGCGGATCCGGCAGCGGTACTGGAAAAACGGTTAGGGGGGAGGATCATGACAGAAAAAGAATACCTTTATCTGCTCCTTCACGCAGCCGGGACCGGAGCAGTCACAGCCCAAAGGCTGTATGAACATTTTGGCAGCTATGAGCACATATGGAAGGCGGAAAAAAGGGAGCTGGAGCGGTCTGGGCTTTTAAGCCATGGAAGACTTTCCGGGCTTCTGGAAGCCCGGCTGCGGGAAGAAGAGCTCCGGGAGGACTTTGCAGCCCTGGAAAAAAGAGGGCTCCGGTTTATTGCCTGGTGGGAGGAGGGATACCCCGGACGGCTCCTTCCCTTCAGGGACCGTCCGGCGGGGCTGTTCGTCCGGGGAACCCTTCCAGCAAAGGACCGGTTTACGGCGGCCATCGTAGGGGCCAGAAGCTGCACGGAGCTGGGCCGTCAAACCGCAGAGCGGCTGGCCTTCCGTCTGGCGGAGGCTGGCGTCCAGGTGATCAGCGGCCTGGCCCTGGGCATCGACGGAGCGGCCCATAAGGGCGCGCTGGAGGCGGGAGGGAAGACCTTTGCGGTCCTGGGCTGCGGAGCCGACCGGTGCTATCCCAGGGAAAACTATGGATTGTTCCATAAAATGGAAACACAGGGAGGCGTCCTGTCTGAGTTCGTACCCGGAACAAGCCCGCTTCCCATGAATTTTCCCATGAGGAACCGGATCATCAGCGGCCTTTCGGACGCGGTCATCCTGGTGGAGGCCAGGGAAAAAAGCGGCTCCCTGATCACTGCCGACCTGGCTCTGGAGCAGGGGAAAGAGGTATTTGCCGTCCCGGGGCGGATCACAGATCCCCTAAGCCGCGGCTGCAACCGGCTGATCCAGAACGGAGCCGCCGTCTGCCTGGGGCCGGAGGATGTGCTGGAGGCCTTTGGGATAAAATTTGAAAAAAAGACAAGGGCCGATAAAAAAACAGAAAAGAGGCTTGCAAAGAATGAAAATATGGTGTATAGTTTCTTAGATTCGCGGTCCGGAACCCTGGAAGAGATCATGGATGCGTGCGGCTTATCCGTCACGGAAACAATGGAATGTTTGCTGAAACTGGAATTGATGGGAATGGTCCAGGGGAACGGGGATCAATATTATTGCAGAAAGTTGTGAGGTTGGTATGGCCAGTAATCTTGTGATCGTAGAGTCTCCTGCAAAGGTGAAAACTATTAAGAAATTTTTAGGATCCAGCTATGAGGTGGACGCGTCCGGCGGTCATGTACGGGATTTTCCCAAAAGCCAGTTCGGCATTGATGTGGACAACGATTTTGAACCGAAATATATTACGATCCGTGGAAAGGGCGAGGTCCTTGCCAGGCTGAGAAAGGAAGTCAAGAAGGCCGATAAGATCTATCTGGCAACGGACCCGGACCGGGAGGGGGAAGCCATCTCCTGGCATCTGTTAAAGGCGCTGAAGCTGGATGAGGTGAAGGATAAAAAGGTATATCGGATCAGCTTCAATGAGATTACGAAAAACGCGGTGAAAACATCCTTAAAGGAGCCCAGAGCCATTGATATGAACCTGGTGGACGCCCAGCAGGCCAGGCGTATGCTGGACCGTATGGTGGGATACAGCATCAGCCCGATCCTCTGGGAAAAGGTAAAAAGGGGCTTAAGCGCCGGCCGTGTCCAGTCGGTGGCCCTGCGGATGATCTGCGACCGGGAGGACGAGATCGCGGCCTTTATCCCCGAGGAGTACTGGAGCCTGGAGGCGGGACTTAAGGCTCCGGGAGCCAGAAAGCCCATGACTGCCAGGTTCCACCACGACCAGAACGGAAGGACCGAGATCCGGAGCCGTGCTGAAATGGAGGAGATCCGGAGCTTTCTGGAGGGAAAGAAATTCCTGGTGGAGGAGATCAAAAACGGAGAGAGGACCAAAAAGCCCCCGATCCCATTTACCACCAGCACCATGCAGCAGGAGGCCTCCAAGGCCCTGAATTTCTCTACTCAGAAGACCATGCGGGTCGCCCAGCAGTTATATGAGGGCGTGGACGTGAAGGGCCATGGCACCATCGGTCTTATCACATATCTGAGGACCGACTCCACCCGCGTGGCCGAGGAGGCGGACAAGACGGCCAGAGCCTTTATTGAAGAGCAGTACGGCAGCCAGTACGTTTCCCAGCGGGAGAGCGAGAAAAAGGCATCGGGAAAGATCCAGGATGCCCATGAGGCCATCCGTCCTACCAATATTGCCCTGACCCCGACGCAGGTGAAGGAGTCCCTGTCCAGGGACCAGTTCCGCTTATACCAGCTGATCTGGAAGCGGTTTGCTGCCAGCCGCATGGCAGCAGCCGTTTATGAGACCACATCCGTAAAGATCGGTGCAGAAGGAGTCCAGTTCACCATGACGGCCTCCAGGGTGAAGTTTGACGGCTTTATGTCAGTCTATATGGAGGCTGACGATAAGGAAGAAAAGAACCAGCTTCTGGCAAAGCTGGAAAAGGGCCAGGAGCTGGAGCTGGTAAGCCTGGAGGACGCACAGCACTTTACCCAGCCGCCGGCCCATTATACGGAGGCCTCCCTGGTAAAGGCTCTGGAGGAGCAGGGCATCGGACGTCCCAGTACCTATGCTCCCACCATCACCACGATCCTGTCGAGACGGTACATCACCAAAGAAAATAAGAATCTCTATGTGACGGAGCTGGGCGAGGTGGTAAACCGGATCATGAAGCAGTGCTTCCCCAGCATTGTGGACCTTACCTTCACAGCGAACCTGGAATTCCTCCTGGACAGCGTGGGGGAGGGAAACACCAGCTGGAAGACTGTTGTAAGAAACTTTTATCCGGATCTCTGCGAAGCAGTTGAGGAAGCAAAGGAGACCCTGGAAACCGTTCATATTGCCGACGAGGAGTCCGATGAGCTGTGTGAGCTCTGTGGAAGGCGCATGGTCATCAAATATGGCCCCCACGGGAAGTTCCTGGCCTGTCCCGGCTTCCCTGAATGCCGCAACACGAAGCCGTATTTTGAAAAAACGGGAATCCCCTGTCCCAAATGCGGAAAAGAAGTGGTCATCAAAAAGACGAAAAAGGGAAGAAAATTTTACGGCTGCGAGGGCAATCCGGAATGTGATTTCATTTCCTGGCAGAAGCCGTCCAGAGAGAAATGTCCGGAATGCGGAAGCTATATGGTTGAAAAGGGAAACAAGCTGGCATGCTCCAATGAACAGTGCGGTTTTGTGAAAAATAGACAAGACTCATAGGGGGAAATGTGACACCTTTATGAAATAAAGGATAAATATTTCTTAATTAAACGAAAAAGTCTTGATATTCATGAAATATCGTGTTACAATTCTCGTGAAAGAACATTTTTGCTATACGATATTGTGAAGAGAAGGAGGTTTTCGGATAATGAGTGTGGAATTATTGGACAAGACCCGAAAAATTAACAAATTACTTCATAACAACAATTCTCACAAAGTGGTATTCAACGATATCTGTAAGGTACTGAGCGAGATCTTACTGTCAAATATCCTGGTGATCAGTAAGAAGGGAAAGGTTCTTGGAGTGAGCATCTGTCCGGAGGTGGATGAGATCCATGAGCTGATCGAGGACAAGGTGGGCGGCTATATTGATAAAATGCTCAATGAACGTCTGTTAAGCGTACTTTCCACAAAAGAAAACGTAAATCTCGCCACACTGGGATTTGCAGAAGAAAATGTAAAGAAGTACCAGGCGATCATTACTCCCATCGATATTGCCGGAGAGCGTCTTGGAACACTGTTCATCTATAAAGCGGACGAACAGTACGACATTGACGATATCATCTTATGCGAGTACGGCACCACCGTAGTCGGACTGGAAATGATGCGCTCGGTCAACGAGGAGAACGCGGAGGAGACCAGAAAGGTGCAGATCGTGAAATCGGCCATCAGCACGCTTTCGTTTTCAGAGCTGGAAGCCATCACGCATATTTTCGACGAGCTGGACGGAAATGAAGGGATCCTGGTTGCCAGCAAGATCGCAGACCGTGTGGGCATCACCCGTTCCGTTATCGTAAATGCTTTGAGGAAATTTGAGAGCGCCGGTGTCATCGAGTCCCGGTCCTCCGGTATGAAGGGAACGTATATCAAGGTCCTCAACGACGTGATCTTTGACGAGTTAAAGAACCTGAAAAAGACGGGCAACAAGTAATCTGCCTGCGGAATATGGAAAAGAGGGCGCTTCCGGTATCGGACGGCGCTTTCTTTTTTGCAAAAGAATGTGAAAAAACACTTGCACACCGGGAATACTTATGTTATATTTGAAAAGCTGACAATATGCACGTCTGCGGATTCTGAAAATGGTGCTGCCGAAACCGGCGGTCTTTGAGGAAGTCAGATGCAGGCGGAAGAAAAAAACCATATGGAGGAAAGAAAATGAGCGTTATTTCAATGAAGCAGCTTCTGGAAGCCGGCGTACATTTCGGCCACCAGACAAGAAGATGGAACCCCAAAATGGCTCCGTACATCTACACTGAGAGAAATGGTATCTACATCATCGATCTTCAGAAATCCGTAGGCAAGGTTGACGAGGCTTACAAGGCCATCGCTGACATCGCTGCAGACGGCGGCACCATCCTGTTCGTAGGAACAAAGAAGCAGGCCCAGGATGCCATCAAGACAGAGGCAGAGCGCTGCAACATGTTCTATGTAAACGAGAGATGGCTGGGCGGCATGCTCACCAACTTCAAGACCATCCAGTCCAGAATCGCAAGATTAAAAGCGATCGAGAAGATGGCTGAGGACGGAACCTTCGACGTACTTCCTAAGAAGGAAGTAATCGCTCTTAAGAAAGAGTGGGAGAAGTTAGAGAAGAACCTGGGCGGCATCAAGGAAATGAAGAAGATCCCGGATGCGATCTTTGTTGTAGATCCGAAGAAGGAAAGAATCTGCGTACAGGAAGCCCACACTCTGGGAATCCCGCTGATCGGTATCGCTGATACAAACTGCGATCCGGAAGAGCTGGATTATGTGATCCCGGGTAACGACGACGCCATCAGAGCCGTTAAGCTGATCGTGTCCAAGATGGCTGACGCAGTGATCGAGGCAAACCAGGGCGAAGCAGAAGCAGTTGAAGAGATGGCTGCAGAGGAAGAGTCTGCAGAGGCTTAAATCTCAGCAGTGCCGGCCGGGTTTCCGTGGGAATCCGGCCGTTTGAGTATATTCATAAATCGGAGGAAACGAACATGGCAGCAGTAACAGCCGCAATGGTAAAAGAATTAAGAGAAATGACAGGCACCGGAATGATGGACTGCAAGAAGGCTCTTGCAGCTACCGAAGGCGACATGGACAAGGCCGTTGAGTTCTTACGTGAAAAAGGACTTGCAGGCGCAGCTAAGAAGGCTGGCCGTATCGCAGCAGAGGGTATCGTTGTTACAGCCCTTTCCGCAGACGAGAAGAGCGCAGTAGTTGTAGAGGTAAACGCTGAGACAGACTTCGTGGCAAAGAACGAGAAGTTCCAGACCTACGCAGCTGACGTTGCAGCCCAGGCTCTGAACACCAGCGCAGCAGATATGGATGCATTTATGGAAGAGAAATGGGAAAAGGATCCGTCCATGACCGTAAAAGAGGCTCTGTCCTCCCAGATCTCCATCATCGGTGAGAACATGAATATCCGCCGTTTTGAGCAGGTAAAGGAGGAGAACGGTTTCGTTGCTTCCTATATCCATGCCGGCGGTAAGATCGGTGTTCTTGTGGATGTTGAGACAGACGTTGTAAACGACGCTGTTAAGGAAATGGCAAGAAACGTGGCAATGCAGTGTGCAGCCTTAAAGCCCCAGTATACCGACCGCAGCGAGATCAGCGCCGATTTCATCGAGCATGAGAAGAGCATCCTGATGGCGCAGATCATGAACGATCCCAAGGAGGCTTCCAAGCCGGAGAAGGTGATCCAGGGCATGATCCAGGGCCGTATCAACAAGGAAATGAAAGAGATCTGCCTCTTAGACCAGGTTTATGTAAAGGCAGAGGACGGCAAGCAGTCCGTATCCCAGTATGTGGCTGAGGTTGCAAAGGCCAACGGCGCAAAGATCGCTGTTAAGAAGTTCGTCCGCTTCGAGACCGGCGAGGGAATGGAAAAGAAGAACGAGGACTTTGCAGCAGAGGTTGCAAAGCAGATGGGACAGTAAGCTTCCCGTCAAAACAGCATAGAAAGATTTTAAGAGCTCTGGAGGGATCCAGGGCTTTTTTTTTAACGAAAATGGCCCGAACCAGAGAAGATTGATCTGGTGCGGGCTTTTTTCATTTCTGGCTATTTTTCGTCGCAGGCCTTTAAAAAGAGCCGGAGAAGCTCCATGGCATAGGAGCGCTTTTTTTCGCTGCAGTGCCCAAGGAGTTCTTCGACGGCTTCCATTTCCAAAAGCTGTTCCGGAGTCTTTGGTTCGGTGTCTTCGTATCCATAGATGATGTAGTCCATGGTAACATTCAGACTTGAGGATAGAAGGATCAGGGTTTCAATGGACATGCCGCAGCTGCCGCGTTCAATATCCTGGCAGTATTTGTAGGCGCGTCCGATCTTTTCAGCGAGCTCTTCCTGGGTCATTCCTAGAAGAAGCCGCCGCTGCCGGATACGGTCGCCGGCAGCGATCCGGTCGTAAAGTTGCATGGGAGACCTCACTTTCTTTGTATGAATCTGGAATTTTAAACCAACAGCTCAATAGTAGTACCAGAATATAAAAAACTATCACACCTGTTTTAAACATACATTCAACACCTGTTTTAAGCGAAAAAACCTTGAATTTATTTTTATACTGTGGTAGAGTATCTTATGAAAAATATGGAATGCAATGCGCAGACCATGAGAACAGGTGAGATTTTTGCGGGAATTGGACAGAAAAAAGATCATTGATATACATGCGCATATCCTGCCGGGGGTGGACGACGGAGCCAGGGATCTCAAAGAAAGCATCGCTCTGGCTGTCTCAGCAGCCAGCCAGGGGATCCGCGCAGTGATCGCCACCCCCCATTTCTCCAGGCGGGGCGATCCAGATGAATACAGACAGCTTCTGAAAAGCGTGCAGACGGAGATCTGGAAGAGCTGCCCGGATTTTCAGCTGTATCTGGGTCAGGAGCTTTATTATCATGAGGACCTGGGCGACAGGCTTTTGAGCGGACAGGCCCTGACCCTGGCAGACAGCAGCTATATCCTTGTGGAATTCGATCCGGCAGCGCCGTTTTCACGGATGAGCCGGGGGATCCGGAATCTTTGTGGTCTGGGGTATATTCCTGTTTTAGCCCATGCGGAGAGGTACGGATGTCTCCGGGAAAGCGGGATGCTGGAGCGTCTCCGGGAGATGGGCGCATTGTTTCAGGTCAATTATGAAAGCCTTACGGGGCGATGGTATGACCGGGACGTATTCTGGTGCCGGAAGCAGATCAGGGAGCACCGGATCCATTTTTTAAGCACCGATATGCACCAGATGGATCACCGGCCGCCGGAAATAAAGAGAGCGCTGGACTGGCTGGACAAAAATGTGGATGCAGAATACAAAAAAAGTCTGACGGAAGGAAATTCCAGGAGGATCCTGGAGGACGGTGCAGTCAGATAGAATGAACAACAGGGGAAGAATGAGATGAACAGCAGAAATAATGAAATGGAAATCGATCTGCTGGAGCTTTTCCGCGTATGGAAAAAGAAGCTCTGGCTGATCATTCTTGTGACTTTTCTTGGGGGAACTGTGGGCTTTGCGTTCAGTAAGATCGCCCTGACCCCCATGTACACGTCTACATCCATGATGTACGCCGTATCGAAGGAAACGACCCTCACATCCCTGGCGGATCTTCAGATCGGAAGCCAGCTGACCCAGGACTATAAGGTGATCATCACCAGCCGTCCGGTACTGGAGGAGGTCATTGGGGATCTGGATCTGAATATTTCCTATGAAATATTGAAATCGAAAATTTCGATCAATAACCCTGCGGATACCCGTATCCTGGCGATCACGGCTACGGATCCGGATCCGCAGATGGCAAAGGCCATCGTAGACCGGACCGCGTCGGTATCTTCCGGCTACATCGGCGATATTATGGAAATGATCCCCCCAAAGATCATAGAGGAGGGGCAGGTGCCCACCCAGAAGTCCAGTCCCAGCAATACCAGAAATGCGGCGCTGGGAGCTCTTCTTGGCCTGGTACTTACCTGTGGAATCACAGCCATGCAGATGATCCTGAACGACACGATCCAGACAGAAGAGGATGTGGAGCGGTATCTGGATCTGACGGTCCTTGCATCCGTTCCCAGGAGAAATGAGGATGGAAAGGGAGCGGAGGCTGAGCGGAAATCCAAAAAGAAGAAGGCCCGCACTGCGCCCAGAGAGAATCAGGAAAGCCAGAAGCCGGAGGGCAGATCCAGACGGAAGGGGGGAAAAGAGTAATGGAAGATATGCATCTGGAATTGAAACCGGGAAAGACCAGTGATTACGAATATACCGAGGCAGTGAAAACACTGCGTACCAACATTCAGTTCTGCGGAAGCAGCGTAAGGGTCATTATGTTTACCAGCGCAATCCCCAGTGAGGGAAAAAGTGATCTTTCCTTTGCAACAGCGGAGGCCCTGGCCCAGATCGGAAAACGCACGCTGCTGATCGACGCGGACATCCGTAAGTCGATCCTTACTTACCGGTATCAGTTAAAAAACAAGCTGAACGGATTGTCCCAGTTTTTAAGCGGACAGAAAAGGCTGGAGGAGGTCTTATACACCACCAGCACCAGGGGACTGGATCTGATCTTTGCCGGACCGTTTTCTCCCAATCCGGCAGAGCTTCTTGAAGAGGAGCTTTTCGGAGATACAGTGAAAAAGCTCAGGGAAGCGTATGACTATATCATCATCGATACCCCGCCCATGGCCGGACTGATCGACGGAGCCATTGTAGCCAGACATTGTGACGGAGCCGTCCTGATCATTGAGAGCGGAGCCGTCAGCTGGAGAGTAGAGCAGAAGGTGGTGGAGCAGTTAAAGCGTTCCCAGTGCAGGATCCTGGGAGCCGTATTAAATAAGGCGGACTCTGGAAACGGCGGATATTATGGACGGTACGGGAAATACGGAAAGTATGGAAAATACGGCCGGTACGAAAATGCAGAGCATGAGGAGAGCTCGTACAGCCGACTGGAGCCTGCGAAACACACTGCGGCACGGCCCCGGACAGAAATTCCCAACAGCGTCATAGAGCCGGATATGGATGAAGAATATAAAGAACTGGAATGTCCGTCAGCCGCCCCGGAACATGGGGAGTCTCAATGAGCCGGTATAGAAAAGGCCGGAGACGGGCCGCTCTTTTAGGGATCACAGCCGGATGTGTTGGGGCGGCAGTGTTTTTAGGCGTATCTGTGAAGCTGTACCGGGAGCGGAAGGATACAGAGGCAATGATCGAAAGTCGTCATGCCACCTGGGAGCAGAATACGGCAGGGGAGTCTTCTGATCCACCGGAAGCCGCTCCAGATCCGGAAAAAATGCTTTCCGAGGCTGCCGTTTCCTGGAATGGAAAGGAGTACCGGCGCAATACCTATATGAAGGCAGTCCTTTGTATGGGGGTGGACCGGGAAAATACCATGACCGGAGGTGAGGAGCCGGGACAGCGGGGGCAGGCAGATGGGATCTTCCTCGCGGCCTGGGATACGGCGAGAAATGGGCTTAAGATCTTAATGATCCCCAGAGATGCCATGACATACCTGACCCCGGTAAGCTGGGATGGAACCGTCCGGGATGAGGAATACGACCACATTACTCTGGCGTTTTCCTATGGAGACGGGTATGTGAAAAGCTGTGAAAACATGGTCAGGGAAGTGGAAGAGATGTTTAAGGGACTTCACGTGGACCATTACATGGCGACCGATCTTTCCGCTGTGGGAATATTAAACGAGGCAGTGGGAGGCGTTACAGTTACCATTCCAGCGGGACTTTCCGCTGCGGATCCCCAGTTCCAGGAAGGAAGCCGGATCACCCTGAAAGGAGATCAGGCGGAGGCGTTTGTCCGTTACAGGGATACAAAAGAGGATCATTCTGCGCTGTACAGGACGCTGCGCAGCCAGGAGTTTATCACAGGCTTCTTTGACGCGGCACAGAAAATGGCAGAAACCGACAGCCAGACAGTTCCCCGTCTTTTTGAACTGACAGAAGAATATATGATCACAGATATGGCAAAGGACCAGTATATGGGCATGGTGGCGGATATCCTTGCTTCAGAAGATCTGACTTCGGATCATTTTTATGTACTTCCTGGAAGGGCGGTGGTGACGGAAACGTATGATGAATATCATGTGGACGAAGACGCAATGACAGAGCTTCTCCTGGAGCTTTTTTACCGGGAGGCATAAAACGTGTATCGAACAGCGACACGCTGATTCATAAAAATAGGAAGAGGAGAAAATGGAAATGAAAAAGAAATTAGTAAAGACCCTGGCTCTTGCGCTGGCATTATCTATGATCCCGGTCATGGCCTACGGTGCCAGCAGCAGCCCGAAAAACGACGATGACGACAGCAGTTCCTCAGAGTCTGTTTACGAGGACAAGACAGTAGGGGGAGACGGAACCTCGGGAACGGCCATTACCCAGCCGTCCAGACCGTCGGTGGTCGTATCCCCCAATGGACAGCAGACCTCGGTGGGACAGACCTCCAAGGACTCCTCCGGAGTGACCATGAGCCTGGTGGTCAATAAAACGACGGAAGACGGAAAGCAGGTATCCATGCAGTTCGGCGGCGGAGCGGTTGTAGGAGACCAGGTCGTTACCATTGCCACAGGCGCGGCGGAGACAGCGGGACTTCCAGAAGGCGTTGTCAATGTGATCAACCAGTTAAATAAGGGGACTGGAGCAGAGACCGCGATCCCGGACCAGGACATGACTGGCTATAAAAAGCTGGGAAATACAAGAGCGCTGATCGTCAGCTCCCAGAGCACAGGAAAGACCGACGCGGTGGCAACGGAGGTTACGCTCCAGGTCAGCGGGATAAATAAAGAAACCAGAAAACTGGTGGCCGTATATTACAACAACGCAACCGGCCGCTGGGAACGGGCAGAGGCCAGGTTTAATGTGGCCACAGGTGAGGTTACATTCATCGCTCCCGGTTCCTGTACCGTGCAGCTCTGGTGGATCTAAAACGGATCCGGGCGGCTTCACGGCTGGAACCGCCCGGTTTCTTTTTTCTGGTGTACGAGTAAGATAAAGGGGAACAGTATGAAGTTAGAAAACATAAAGCACGATCTGACCCTGCCGGCAGTGAAGGGTCTGAATGTGGCGGCGTTGACGGCGGCCTTCTTTCTGGGATGGAGCCTGTTTTACGTGGGATTTATGGGATCAACAGCTTTAAAATGGACAGGTTATATCCTTTCGGGTTTATTTTTTTTCATGTACGCCCTGTTTGGAAAGGTCTACGACGCGTTTATGATCTCCACAAACCGGATCTCAGAGCTGGTTTACAGCCAGGCTCTGGCGGCCATTATTTCCGATGGAATGATGTATGTGGTCATATGCCTGCTGATGCGCCGCTGGATGAATCCTCTGGGGATCTTCTGTGTTTTTGCGGTACAGATGGTTTTGGCTGTGATCTGGTGCATAGGAGCTCACCGGTGGTATTTTGCCTCATTCCCGGCCCGGCGTTCGGCAGTCGTTTATGATATAAGAAGAGGGATGGACCAGCTGATCCGGGAATATGGGATGGATAAAAAATTTGATGTGCAGCTGAAAGTCCATGCGGAGGAATGCGTAAAAAATCCGGACATGCTGAAAGGAATGGAGGCCGTATTTTTAAGCGGCGTTCACAGCCATGAGCGGAATATCCTGTTAAAATACTGTATCATCAACAGCATCAGCGTTTATGTGATCCCGCGGATCGGTGACATTCTTATGAGCGGGACGAAACCGGTACATATGTTCCATCTGCCGATCTTACGGGCGGAGCGGTACAATCCGCCGCTGGGGTATCTGATCGCAAAACGGACCTTTGATATTGTGGCTGCCGGACTGGCGCTGATCGTGACGTCTCCGATCTTCCTTTTAACGGCAATCGCCATCAAACGGGAGGATGGAGGTCCGGTATTTTATAAGCAGGAGCGCCTCACAAAGAACGGAAAGAAATTTTATATCCATAAATTCCGCAGTATGCGGGTAGACGCGGAAAAGGACGGCGTTGCCAGACTTTCCAGCGGAGAGAACGACAGCCGGATCACGCCTGTGGGACGGATCATCCGGAAGATCCGGGTGGACGAGCTTCCGCAGCTTCTGGATATCCTGGCTGGAAATCTTTCCGTCGTGGGCCCGAGGCCGGAGCGGGAGGAGATCGCCCTGCAGTACGAAAAGGAGCTGCCGGAGTTCCGCTTAAGGCTCCAGGCAAAGGCCGGACTCACAGGTTACGCCCAGGTATACGGGAAATACAATACAACGCCCTACGATAAGCTTCAGATGGATCTGATGTATATTGCGAATCCCAGCTTCATGGAGGATCTGCGTATCTGCTTTGCTACGGTGAAGATCCTGTTTATGCCGGAGAGCACGGAAGGCGTGGCGGAAGGTGCAACGACGGCCATGGGACAGGAAGCGGCGCTGGGGGAGATGGCGGCGACGAAGGTGGAGAAGGAAAAATAGATTAAAATTGTGATTCGGCTAGATAATGGAGGGGAAAATTGATTATGAGCATAGGGGCGTATAAGCAGTACTCAGTTCTTATGGCTGTTTATTATAAAGAAAATGCGAGCTATTTAAGACAAGCTATAGAGAGCATTCAGAATCAAACATTCCCTACAAATGATTTTGTACTTGTTTGTGACGGTCCGCTAAATTTAGAATTAGATGCTGTTATATCTGAAAAGCAAAAGGAAATGGGGAATACATTTCACGTTATACGCTTAGAAAAAAATTGCGGATTGGGAAATGCGTTGAACGAAGGTATTAGACATTGTAAGAATGAGCTGATTGCGAGAATGGATAGCGATGATATTTCTTATCCGGATCGCTGTGTGCGTCAGATGAAAGTTTTTGAATTGAACCCAGAGATTGATATATGTTCAGGAATTATTGAGGAATTTTCAAAGTCTCCAGATATAATATACGCAAGACGCGTGCTGCCAGAGACAAGTGAAGAAATATCGAAATTTGCGATGAAACGTAATCCATTCAATCATCCATGCGTTATGTATAAGAAAACAGCAGTTGAATCATCCGGTTCCTATCAAGATTTTTACCTTCTGGAAGATTATTATTTGTGGATTAGGATGCTGATGAACGGGAGCCAGGGATACAATCTCCAGGAACCATTGCTCTATATGCGTGCTGGATCCGATATGTATAAGCGGAGAGCTGGGTGGAAGTATGCCAGGACGCAGATTGCATTATTTAGGTATATGGAGAATAGGGGATTCATCAATAAAGGTCAATGCTTTATAAGCTGTGTAGTTCGGAGTGGATCATCGTTGGCACCGAATTGGATACGAGAGTTAATGTTTAAAAAGATATTGAGAAAATAAAGAGGAATATATTCAAATGAAGATTGGAATACTTACCTATTACGGTGTACATAATCATGGTGCTGTTTTGCAGGCTAACGCTTTAAAAATGGTATTAGAGTCCAAAGGCCATGAATGTGGTTTCTTGAAATTTGAACGTAGCTATTCTAATATATCCCAGAAACAAGCAAGTAAATATAAGATAGGGATTAACAGTATTGGTTTTTATTTGAGATATTTGATGGATAAAGGCCCTGGAAATGTTTTATATAATTTAAAAAAGAAAAAAACATTGGCAAGGTTCCGGTCGGATAAATTGCCAATATTTGGAGAGTATCAAGATTTTAATGGGGATCTGGTGGTTATTGGAAGCGATGAGGTATTTAGTCTGGAAATAGGTATAAATCCATTTCTTTATGGAAATGGCCTTAAATCAAAGCATGTATTCAGCTATGCTGGATGTTTTGGTCCAACAACATATCATGAGGTTGTACGTCAGAACAAGACAGATATAATTGCCCGGGGTCTAAAAAAAATGGAGGCGGTGTCGGTACGGGATGAAAATTCTTGGAGGATAGTTAAAAAGACCGCTAATATTGATTCTACACTGGTATGTGATCCTGTTATACTATATGGGTATGAAAAGGAGATGAATCAGTTCATTCCATCTATCAAGGAATATATTCTGATTTATGCATATGATAAAAACATGAATGATCCATCAGAATATGGATATATAAAAAAATACGCAGAAAAACATAGTTTTAAAGTAGTGTCTGTTGGATATTATCACAAATGGTGTAAAAATATCAATGCATCTCCAGAGGAATTATTAGGGTGGATCAAACATGCGTCTATGGTTGTTACGGATACGTTTCACGGAACTGTAATGTCTATTATTTGTAATACTCCGGTTGTGGTTAAATTGCGTGGAAACCAGAATAAACTGGAATTTTTACTATCAGAATATGGGTTATTAAATCGAGCTATTGAAGATTTTTCAGCATTAGAAAAAATAGTGGATGTGCCGGAAGATTTTACATATATAAATCAGGTCATTTCTGAAAGAAGAGTAGCTTCCATGGAATTCATTGAAGATGCTTTGGAAAAATGTCAGTAAAAATTGGAGAGATGGAATGCTAGAAAATAATAAAAAAAGATGTACAGGATGTGGAGCGTGTGTTTGGAAATGCCCAAAACAGTGCATTACATGGAATATAGAAGAACTGGGATTTAGGTATCCGGTCATAGATATGTCAGAGTGTGTTAATTGCGGAGTTTGTGAAAATGTTTGTCCAATAGACAAACCAGTTGTCAAGCAGACAGGACAAAGAGTATACGCCGCAATACATAAGGATAAGGAGATCCTTACAAGAAGTACCAGTGGTGGTGCGTTTTCTGCAATCGCTTCATATTTTTTAAAAAACAATGGAATTGTATATGGAGCAGCGATGCAGGAAGAGATGCAGGTCAGACATATTAGAGTTGTAAAAGAAGAGGAACTTGTAGAATTACGAGGATCTAAGTATGTGCAGAGTGATACAGGGATTACCTATCAGCAAGCAGAAGATGATTTGAAAAGTGGAAAAAAGGTTTTTTATTCAGGAACGCCGTGCCAGATTGACGGTTTAAAGAAATTCCTAGGGAAAGAATATGAAAATCTGTTTACTGCAGATCTTATTTGTCATGGTGTTGGCTCTCAGAAGTATTTTGATAAGTATATGGAATTTGCAAGGGAACGTTATGGAGAGATTAAGGAACTACATTTTCGTTCAAAGAAAACATCTGGATGGAGATATGACGGAAAAATAATATATTTGAATTCATTTGGAAAGAAAGTAGAGAAATCATATAGGGATTATAATAATTATTACTATTCATACTTTCTTTTGGGAGATATATTTAGAAGTTCCTGTTATACATGTAAGTACGCGAATACAGACAGACCAGGAGATTTTACTTTGGGAGATTACTGGGGAGTAGAGGCTTTAAAATTACCATTGGATACAGAAAATGGATGCTCATTGTTGATTATAAATAACTCTCATGCAATGGAACTATTAAACGGAATCAAGGATTTAGAATTGATAAACACCACGGTGGAACAGGCGGTACGATGCAATAGACAACTTTCTGCACCTTCCATCCTTACGCTTGACAGAGAAAAAAGAATTGATGAGTATGAAAATCTTACCGGAATCCAGATTCAGAGAAATTATCTGAGGAGTCATAGAAAGATGATATTATATGGAATCATTAAATTAATAATTCCATATAAGGTCAAATTAATTATCCGATCAATGAGAACGTGAGGAGACAAAGTAAAAGTGAGAAATACATTTGTAGATATTATGTGAGGTGTAGCAATGCTACAGGAGCAATATGCCAATCTGATTCAGAAGTATTTAAAGGTATTTGCTTACTTTAGGGAATTGTGCTTTATTTGCATGTTTTTGTGCTGTAGTAATTGAATTGCTGAATCATAATTTAATTCATAAGAAAGCCTTAAGTATAAGTTGAAAGACAAAGGAGAAATCATATGCATCCAAGAGTGATGATTGTAGGAACCGTACCATATAATACAAAATCGACGTCACGCGCTTTTGATGCGTATTTCCATTACTGGGAGAAAGAAAATCTTGCACAGATTTTCTCTAACACGAAGAAGCCGTGTAAAGGTCACTGTAAAACGCTTTTTCAGATAACAGATTATCGAGTTTTGCAATGCTGGCTTAGAAAAAAAATAGATACTGGGGTAATTTTCCACTATGATGACCTTGATACTGAGTGGAAGGATAGTGACCTAGAACTTGGTGATTCGAAGGTAGAGGCTGCTTATAAATTGGGTAGAAAGCACACGCCTCTTACCCATTTACTCAGAGGGGTTCTTTGGAAAAAGCATTTCTGGTGTACAGAAAGGTTGAATAAGTGGCTGGATGCGTTCAAACCTGAATGTGTCTTTCTGGCGTTTTCGGATGATTATTTTATTCCACAAATCGCCATGTATGTTGCAAAGCGATATAATGTACCGATTGTTTCATGTATTGGAGATGATTATTATTTCAATGTCGAGAAAACGTTGAGTCCAGTATATCATCTATACAAATCAACTTATAAAAAATTAATTGATAAGATTCTAACATGGCCGGGAAGTGCGATTTATATCAGCGACAAAATTCGCGACAAATATAATTCGGAATTTGAACTTGGCGGTGAAACGGTGTATTTGACATCAACAGTTAGAAGAAAGCAATTCAGCGCGATAAATTGTGAATGTCCTGTCATTACTTACTTCGGAAATATCAGAATGGGAAGAAATAATTCTTTAAATGATATTGGATATGCGTTAGGTAAGATTAATCCGCAGTATATGTTGGAAGTCTATTCCAATGAGAAAGATGAGCAGATTTACCAGGTATTCAAGGATAATCCAAATGTGAAGTATATGGGCTCTGTCCCTTATACACAGGTTCAGAAGCGTATGAGTCAAAGCGATATAACAGTCATCGTTGAGGGGTTTGAGGAAAAGGATATTAACCTTTCACGTTATTCACTTTCTACTAAAGCCGCAGATGCACTAGCTAGTGGATCAAGTATACTGACTTATGGTTCCATGGAAAGCGGTATTATAGAATATATGCAGACAACAGGTGCATCCATGGTATGTACGGAAAGAAATAGGCTTATAGAATGTATCAAGATATTGATGGCAGATCAGAAATTACAAAAGCAGTATTATGAACAGGCAATTGTAATGACGAAAAAAAATCATAATTTGGAAGCAAGCTGTACGATATCGGAACAGGTTATCTTAGGAGCAATTAATAAAATGAAATGCAAAAATGATATGAGGAAAAAATGATATGAAAAAAAATATGACGATGTTGATTCTGTCATGTGATAAATTTTCGGATTTATGGGATGGTCATATAAAATTATTGGAGAAGAACTGGCCAGATCGGGATATGGATACAATTATTGTGACAGATGCCCCCAGCCATAGAGATTATCCGGGCATCCAGATTCTTTCGGCTGGAACAGAATGCGAATGGTCAGATCGATTAGCTTTTGCTTTACAACAAGTAAAAACCGATTATGTGTTTATCACATTGGATGATTATTATCTAATTAAAAAGGTCTCCGATAAAGGTATTTTGGAATTGGTTACTATGATGGAGAGGGAAAGAATTGATTATATCAGACTTTTTTCTCGTCCTAAAAGAGCAACGGGTAAAGAGTTATACAACTATAAGGGAGTGTTTCAGATCGATACATCGGTCGATTATAGCGTTAATTTATACTCGGGAATTTGGACAAAGAAATTTCTTGAAAGTACTGTACGTGTTCCTAAAAATGCATGGAAGTTTGAGGTAATACTTCACAAGCGTGCTATGGAGTACGGAGCAAAATGTGTTGTTAGCAATAGAGCAGATTTTCAGATTTTAGATGTGGTTCGTAAAGGAAAATTACTCCATAAGTCTGCTGCATATTTCAAAAGACATCCGGACATTTATGATGGGGAACGCGAAGTAAATTCGTGGAGTTATGAAATCAGACTGGGGATTCAGACTATGGCTTCAAGACATTTACCAGGGATGTTGAAGACAAAGGTTAAAGCGTTTATGACAAAGAGAGGAAGGCGCTTTTATAGCGATGAAGTAGAATAGCTGGTTAAGGGCATGAGAATTATAACGAGGATTCAGAAAAATGTATATATATTTATTGTTGGTTTCAGTCGTTCTTTTAGTGCCATTTGTATGCGCCATAATAGAAGACAGGGAAAAAAGAAATACAGCGATTTTATTTTTTTCACTTGCCTTTGTTTTTTTAGTCATGGCTCTAAAAGCCCCTACTGTGGGAAGGGATATACCCGGGTACAAAAGAATATATGAAATAATGCAGTTTCAGCCATGGGATGATTTCAATATTTCATGGATGGAGTGGGGGTATGAACTATTGATGATGGTTTTTACTCATATTTTTCATGCACCATTCCAGGTATTTATGATATGCATATATGGTTATGTGTTTTTTTCATATTATGTATTTTTTAAGAGATATTCTATGGATTATACTACCTCAGTCATTCTGTATATTTGTTTTACCTTTTTCACGTTTGATGCTTCAGCGGTTAGAACAATGATGGGCGTTGCAACTTGCCTGTTTGCGGTCCCAATGGCAGAAAGAAAAGGAAAGGGAAATACAGTATATTTTATTATAATTACATTAATAGCCGCTCAGATTCACAAGTCAGCCTATATATTCTTTGTCGTATATTTTGTTATTAAAATGAGATTTAATATTTATACATCTATATTGTATGTGGGAATACCTATTGGGGTCATGTTTTTTAAAAGCAATATATATATGTATATTAATATGTTTTTTAAAACTGTCCAGGAGTCAAGCACTTCAATTGGAGGAAACCTACTCATCTACATAGTTAATATGTTTATTACATTAGTAATCTGGATTATTTATCAAAAAGAAGAACGAGATTTATATCAATATAAAGCTCGAGCAGGTGCGCATAATGAGCTTAAAAATACCATATACAGAGATACAGATACCTACTTTAATAATAGTGGATTAGCAACGCGATTAATATACATGGGAATTGTACTCCAGTTGTTTTCTTCAGGTACAGTTCTTTCTCGAATGGCACAGTATGTACAGTTTTTTATTTTGATATTGTTACCCAACAATCTAAAAAGGTTAGATGTGAAATTTAGAACTATATTAAAAATAATAATCTACATAGGTGCGATTCTGTATTTCTATAGATACTCTTTGGCGGTTAATGCACTTGATATTGTACCATATAAATTTTTTTGGAGCGCATACTAAATGATAATAAAAGTAAAAGATAAATTGTTTTCAAACAGACTATCCAAGAATGTATACTGGATTTTTTTGGGGAATATACTACATGCAATTTTAGCATTTCTGTTAAATATTTTTGTTGCAAGAATGCTTACACTTAATGATAACGGATTACTCACATATGCCAGTTCCTGGGTTGCTTTTTTTTCATCTGTGGGGACGCTTGGATTCAATGGGATAATAAGTAGAGAATTTTCAAAAAATGAGAGCAAGTTTAATGAATATATCTGGTCTTGTACATGGCTTCGGGTCCTTTTTGCATTAGGTGCAATTGTTACTTTACAAGCTATTGTTAGGATATCAGCACCGGAAGAACAAGTGCTTCACTTGATTGTTCTGTGCCAATCTTTAACAATATTGTTTGGTTCAATGGATCTATTTGTGTACTGGTATAGATATAAAAATAAGGCTGCAATAACAGCTCAGTATCGAATTTGTTCATTTTTGCTTGCGGCTGTTTGGCGTATTTTAGCTATTGGAGTATTCCATAACCTTATTTTTTATGCGATTGGTGTTTCAATAGAAACTTTATTATTTGTTTTTTTTCTCTATAGATTTTATAGACAAAATTATACGAGAAAAATTCAAATAAAAAGCAAAACAATGATACGTATGATAAAAATGTCATATCCATTTGTTTTTTCTGCGATTTTATCCACTATTTATGGGCAGGCAGATAAAATTATGTTAAAAAATATGATGGATAATAATGCTGTCGCACTGTATAATGCATCAACTACGCTGGCTGGATTAGTGGTTATAGTACCAACTACGCTGATTGAGGGCTTCAGACCAGATATTATGGATGCAAAATGTCATAACGAATTGTTATATCAGAGGAGACTTCGTCAATTATACGCGCTTGTATTCTGGACATGTATGGTATATGGAGTGTTTATTACTGTTTTTGCAAAACAGATAATCTTATTACTGTATGGAAAAAAATATTTAGGATCGGCTGATTCACTGGCTTTAATTGTATGGTATACGTCTTTTTCATATTTTGGTGCGATTAATAATGTTTATATGGTAGCAGAAAATAAACAAAAATGGGTTCAGTTTATAACCTTGGGTGGAGCATTGGCTAATGTTGCTTTGAATTATTTTTTGATCCCTGTTCTCGGAATTGTTGGTGCTGCATTATCATCTCTTCTTACGCAGATTTTTGCAAATTTTGTAATGATGATGATTATACGGGATTTAAGGCAAGGATTCAGAATAATGATACAAGGAATAATACTTAAAGAGGTGAGGGAATAATATGGGAAAAATGAGAGTGTTATGGGTTACAGCATCTCCGCTGGGTCCTGCGGCCAGAATCTTGAATATGCAGAATGCAGGTACAAGTGGAGGATGGATTCAAACGATATATGAAGAAATTAGCCGAGATGAAATAGAATTATCTTTCCTTTGCTTTTCAAAAAAAGTTAAAGAGGGCAGAGTTATACATAATACATCCGATGAAGGCGAAAATGCATACTGTTTGAATATGCCAGAAATGTCTTTTGGAATCAAACCTTCCCCAAAAATGTTACATCAGATATCTGATACAATTCAAGAAATTAAACCAGACATAATCCAGATATGGGGTACAGAAACTGTAGCACAAAATGCGGTCGCCTCATGTGCCACAAATATAAAAAAAGTGGTATTCATTCAAGGTTTAATAGGGATACATGCTAGATATTACGGGGGTAGATTAGATGATTTGGGATTAAGAATGCCTCATACACCTAAGGAGTTTTTAGTACATGAAATCAAGAAAAGAAAATTTGTCAGCCAGGTTGAGTTTGAAAAAAAAGAGATACGGGAAGCGGGGAATGTTATCTTAGATAATGATTTCTCTGCTGCATATTCCAAATCAATTGATGAAGGAGTTGGGGTATTTGAATATAGGCTAAATCCGAATCGAGTTTTTGTGGAATATGAATGGTCATTGGAAAATTGTAAAAAGCATAGAATATTCACAGTTTTTGGAGGTGGACCGGATAAAGGACTACATCAGTTATTAAAGGCAGTAGGAATACTTAAAAGGATTTATCCGGATATCGAAGTGTTTATACCGGGAATATTCAATGCAGATGAAAAAGGAAGGCTTAAGGAAGATAAATTTTTATCATCATATGAGCGCTTATTAAGGAGTTTGATTTCAGATCTAGAACTTTTCGATAATATATATTTTTGTGGAAGAATGAATCCAGATGGTATGGCAAAGCAAATTTCCAATAGCCATTGCTTTGTTAACCCGTCAATTATGGAGGTACATGCGGGAAGTTTAAGAGAAGCTATGTTGGTAGGAATTCCTTCTATATCAACATTTTGTGGTAGTGTTGGTGAATTCATGCAAGAAGGAGTCACAGGATATTTGTATAGATATGAGGAGCATGAGGTTTTGGCCTACAAACTTCGAAAGATTTTTGACGACGACGATATAGCACAAAAAATTGGACAGGCAGCCAGAAACAAAATGTTATCTTTTAGAAGAGAAAATCGAGATAGTGAACTTTTTAGTATTTATAAGAAAATTTTAGGAGAAGAAAAATAAGGGGGAGTTTAAAATGTTTCAGGGAAAAACATTGTTAATTACAGGGGGTACTGGTTCTTTTGGAAATGCTGTTTTACAGAAGTTCATTAATACAGATATTAAAGAAATCAGAGTGTTATCCAGAGATGAAAAAAAACAGGATGATATGAGACATAAATTTCAAGCAAGTATGCCTAATTCGGCGGGTAAAGTTAAATTTTTTATAGGTGATGTCCGCGATATTACTTCTGTAAAATACGCTATGCATGGTGTGGATTATATTTTCCATGCGGCTGCTTTAAAACAGGTTCCATCATGTGAGTTTTTTCCGGTAGAAGCAGTTAAAACAAATGTATTAGGTACAGATAATGTGCTATCTGCTGCGATAGAAGAGGAAGTAAAGGCTATTATTTGCTTATCTACAGATAAGGCGGCATATCCAGTGAATGCAATGGGAATTTCCAAGGCCCTTGAGGAAAGAGTCGCTGTTGCCAAGGCTAGAAATGTAGACTCATCTAAAACAAAAATATGCTGCACAAGATATGGAAATGTTATGTGTTCAAGGGGATCTGTTATCCCGCTGTGGATTGATCAGATTAAATCTGGTGGTCCAATAACAATTACAGATCCCAACATGACCCGGTTTATTATGTCACTGGAAGAGGCAGTGGATTTAGTAATATTTGCATATGAGTATGGAGTAAATGGAGATATTCTCGTGCAGAAAGCTCCTGCGTGTACAATCGAAGTACTTGCAAAGGCAGTAGTAGAATTATTTAATCCTAAAACAGAAATCCAGGTGATTGGTGTTCGCCATGGTGAAAAAATGTATGAAACTCTTTTGACTAATGAAGAATGCGCAAATGCAGTAGATCTAGGGGATTTTTATCGGGTTCCTTGCGATAACAGAGATTTAAATTATGATAAGTATTTTAGAATTGGAGATGTGACAAGGAATCCGCTTTCAGAATTTAACAGCAATAATACAGAGCTTTTATCGGTGGAACAGGTAAAAGAGAAATTGCTGAAATTACAATATATTCAAGAAGAATTAAATGGAATTCATCATATCTAAAAGTGAGAATACATGACATATGGGGAGACTCTTTATAGTTACAGTATTGATGATTGGATTGGTAAATTTCGTTCCAGAAGCAAAGCAAAGGATACAAACGTATACATACAAAAAAATTTTAAGTTATATATTGGTAATATATGCCTGCGGCTATCTGTATTTTACATTCTTATCTAGGGAAGCAAACTACCGGGGCGGAAAGAACCTGGTTCTGCTCCGGGCATTCCGTCAGACTTTTTTTGTGGATTTTGATCTGGTGAAAACCTTCCGTGAGCTTTTGACAGGCAGGTTGTCAAGAATTATAATGAAGATGGAAGCCCTGGAAGGGGTCTGGCTGAATGGACTGCTGTTTTTTCCATTGGGCTATCTGGTGCCAGAAATGGGAGCGCAGAGGGGACTAAATGCCAGGATCCTTCCAGTCCTTTTTCTGGGGATTTTCGTTTCAGCGTGGACGGAATGCCTTCAGTTTGCCACAGGGCTTGGATATTTTGACGTGGACGATCTGATTTATAATACAGCCGGGTGCATGGCCGGGATATGGACATGGAGGCGGCAGAGAAAAAAAGGGGTTTTATAGGATGAATATTTTAGTAACAGGTGCTGCTGGCTTTGTTGGAAAGAATCTGGTGGCTGCGCTTAAGAACCTTAAGGCCGGAACAGACCGGACGAGGCCGGAGTTGACGATCAGAGAGATTTATGAATATGATGTGGATACAGATCCGGCGTTGCTGGACGGATATTGTGCGGGGGCGGATTTTGTGTTCAATCTGGCCGGGGTGAACCGCCCGAAGGACAATTCGGAGTTCATGGCCGGGAATTTTGGATTTGCAGATACGCTTCTGGGACTTTTAAGGAAGCATGGAAATACATGTCCAGTGATGCTGGCGTCTTCGATCCAGGCAACTCTCCTGGGAAGGTATGCCGGTTCCGATTATGGAAGGTCTAAGCTGGCAGGAGAGGAGCTGTTCTTCCAGTATGGGCAGGAGACGGGAGCCAGGGTCCTGGTGTACCGGTTTCCCAACCTCTTTGGGAAATGGTGCCGTCCCAATTATAACTCGGCTGTAGCCACATTCTGCAATAACATCGCCAATGACCTTCCGATCCAGGTGAATGATCCGGCAGTGGAGCTGGAGCTGCTCTATATAGATGATCTGGTGGCAGAGCTTTTAGATGGTTTGGAAGGAAGAGAGCATCACTGTATATTTTCCGGTACAGAGGCCATTGCCCAGGCAGACGGGCGCTTCTGCTATGTTCCTGTGACCCATAAGGCGTCTCTGGGAGAGATCGTAGAACTTCTGGAGAATTTCAAAAAGCAGCCGGAAACCTTAGTCATGCCCAAAATTCCGGAAGGTTCCTTTGCAAAGAAGCTGTATTCCACATATCTTTCTTATCTTCCTGAGAGAAAGGTACGGTTTGCCTTAAAGATGAATTGCGATGACCGGGGCAGCTTTACAGAACTTTTGAAAACAGCAGACTGCGGCCAGGTGTCGGTAAACATCAGTAAACCGGGAATTACAAAAGGCCAGCACTGGCATCACAGTAAATGGGAGTTTTTTATGGTGGTCGCCGGTCATGGACTGATCCAAGAACGGAAGGTGGGGCTGGATGAGAATGGAAATCCGTATCCAGTGATGAACTTTGAGGTTTCTGGTGATAAAATTGAAGCGGTTCATATGCTGCCTGGGTATACCCATAATATCATTAATTTGTCTGAAACAGAGAATCTTGTGACGGTCATGTGGGCCAACGAGGCCTTTGATCCAGGACATCCAGATACATTTTTTGAACCAGTATAGCGGGTATGGGTCTGTCAGATGGGGACAGGAATCAGCCCGTCTGTACAGCAGATCAGACTTGAATTTATGTGGAAAGAGGAAGAGAATATGGGAATCAGGACAGATTATTCCAATATACATTTTAAAGAAAATGGGAAATTAAAGCTTCTCATCATTGTTGGGACGAGGCCGGAAATCATCCGTCTGGCAGCGGTGATCAATAAATGCCGCAGATATTTTGATGTGGTGCTGGCCCATACGGGACAAAATTATGATTATAACTTAAATGGGATTTTTTTTGAAAACTTAAAAATCGGGAACCCGGAAGTTTATATGGACGCAGTGGGGGACGATCTGGGAGCCACAGTCGGAAATATTATCAACTGCTCTTATAAGCTGATGACGCAGATCCGACCCGATGCGCTTTTGATCCTGGGAGATACCAACTCCTGCCTGTCAGCCATCGCGGCAAAACGCCTGCATATCCCGATCTTTCACATGGAAGCAGGAAACCGGTGTAAGGATGAATGTCTGCCGGAGGAGACCAACCGCCGGATCGTGGATATTATTTCGGATGTGAACCTGGCGTACAGTGAACATGCCAGAAAATATCTTCATGAGTGCGGGCTGCCCAAGGAGCGTATTTATGTGACGGGTTCTCCTATGGCGGAAGTCCTGCATCAGAATCTTCCGGAAATCGAAAAATCAGATATTCTGGAAAGACTGGGACTGAAGCCGCAGGGGTATATCCTGCTGTCAGCCCATCGGGAGGAGAACATTGATACAGAAAAGAATTTTCTGTCACTGTTTTCTGCGATCAACCGTATGGCGGAAAAATATGATATGCCGGTGCTTTATTCCTGCCATCCCAGATCCAGAAAACGTCTGGAGGCCTCGAGATTTCATCTGGATGAACGGGTGATCCGCCATGATCCGCTGGGATTCCACGATTATAATCATCTGCAGATGAATGCGTTTGCGGTAGTTTCTGACTCAGGAACCCTTCCGGAAGAGAGCAGCTTCTTTACCGCTGCTGGCCATCCGTTTCCAGCGGTCTGCATCCGGACCAGTACGGAGCGGCCGGAGGCTCTGGACAAGGCGTGTTTTGTGCTGGCGGGCATTGATGAGAAATCCCTGCTCCAGGCTGTGGATACGGCGGTGGCCATGAACCAGGAAGGGGATTTTGGCATTCCGGTGCCAGATTATGTGGAAGAAAATGTAAGCACCAAGGTAGTTAAGATCATTCAGAGCTATACAGGGGTTGTGAATAAAATGGTGTGGAGGAAAGAACTGTAGCTGCTGTTGCGGGAAGAAGATCTGAGGATTAGAAGGAGCCGCTGTATCACAGATAAAATATCTGTATTACAGCGGCTCCCAGCGGAAAGATACCGGGTAAGGATCGTCCAAAAGGCGTTTAAGCCCTAAAGGACGCTGCCGGATAATTCTTTCTGAAGCTCCTGTATCAGCGTTTCCACTACCTCCGGCTCCAGTTCCAGCTCATCTGCGATAACGGCTGGGGATTTTCCCTTTTGGAGCTTTTTATGAACTTGATTTCTGAGGATATTCTGCTGTCCCTGCCGGAATTCATCCTGCCGTATGAGGCGGATCTCCCGTTCTTCATCATATTCAAAGATACTCACTGCGATCACCTCCGCTTTATGCTTTGAGAGAAAGTCTGAAAGGATCCCATCCCGGATGCATTTATTGACGGCCCGGTCCACTGCTTCGTTCAGCTCCAGGAATGCGGCATACTTCCGTACCTGTTCCACGAAGAGCATATATTCCTTCAGGCTCTGACATGCCTCCAGGAGCTCACGGTTAGCCTCCGGGGCGATCTTTAAAACCCGGACCTTAAGCTCCAGCTCGGGCTCGGCTTCGGGGATCTGGTATGCGTCCGAAAGCCTCAGGATACAGGATTCCTTAGTCATCCCGGAGCCGTTGTAGAACACGACAAATCGGGGAGTGGGGAGCCGGATGAGGCTGGAAGAGTAAAGAGTCTGGTCTTTCGTAAGGACCTGATATTCCTTTGCCACATAAATGAGATCCCGGAGGGGCATATTGGGATTCCAGGTGGACTGGTGCTCGTAGAGATTCAGCCGGAAGTCCATAAGAAAGGCCGCATCATTTTTCATGTTCA
>NZ_JAOQJF010000004.1:116688-151678 GCF_025567195.1 Alitiscatomonas aceti
AAAGGATGCTGCGGAAGGAGATTCTTTATCCCATCCATGCAGCATCCTCTTTATAATTCGTAAGCGCCAAATATTCCTACGGATTTCCTAATACTCTGTTCCCTGCTATAATTGTAGGCGGAAGATATTTAGATTATTGTATTACAATTATGGAGTGATTATTCCAGAGTTCTCTGAGTCACCTGTCCGGACATTGAGAGCCACCATTTCGGAGAATGAGAGTCATATATTCCGGTAATTCAGAGCCACCTTATTGGGCTCTATTCTGGTTCCCATTATTGCAGATTATTCAATAATTTACAGTAGGGAAAAGAAGGTGCTCCGAAGGTCATCTTTCCAATCTCAAATTTCGCAAGGTTACCGAAAACTAATCACTATAGGGATTATAGCCGATTAAGAACTGGGCATCAATCGAAAAGCCCGTGTTTATGCGCTCTTTTCTGAGCGATATCGTATACCTCTTCGTCAGCTCGGATGCCAATAACGATAACCAGCATGGATGATTCTGTATGGCGAAGCTGATATACAACACGTAAGCCAGCGGATCGGAGCTTGATTTTCAGAAGTCCTGCAAGGTTCGTGCTGTTGTGATTACCAAGTGGCTTTCCATAGCCCTGTTCATCAACAGGCAGTGGATTTTGTTGAACTTTTTTGATAGCTTTTAGAACAAGGATGCGCTGGCTTCCATCGAGGTCTTTCAAGTCTTTTTCTGCTTCGGGAAGGTATTCTAGTTTCCAACTCATTCGATGTCGACCTCGCTAAAACCGGCGAGATCATCTTCTGTAACACCGAGACGGCGGTTCATTTCTTCCTCAGAAATCAAAGAGGCAGGATCAAAGTGTGCCATACGTTCAGAAGCGACAGCCAGCAGACGAGCGTCATTTAATTCATCCATTAAACGGATATATTCATCCGGGGAGATGAGAACGCATTCTGCGGTGTTGTTTTTCATAACAACTTTAGCACCGCACTGCTTGACATCTTCAAAAATTTTTCCGGCAAGCCCACGGTTGAATTGGGTGATCGGAACGGTATTAGTAATAGCACTCATAACAGAAGCCATAATCGTCCACTCCTTTCTTTACTTGCATTATAGCACACGTTTGTCAAAATATCAACTAACTGGTTGATGAATTTACTGATAAATATATTGTATGCTAAAAGGCGATTTTGATACACAGATAATAATATTTTGTTACTTTAAGCAGCCTGCTTCGTGCAGATGGGATTTTTTCATGCCCGCGAGGAGGGTGTTACCAAATGGCATCCAGAATCCGGGGCATCACCGTTGAGATTGGCGGCGATAGCACAAAACTCTCCTAGGCGCTGGAAAGTGTCAACAAATCGATCAAAGGAACGTAGTCTGGACTAAAGGATATCAACAAGCTTCTGAAACTGGTCCCCTACAACACAAAAATGGTCGTCCAGAAGCAGAAGATGTTGAGAGAAGGTCTGAAAGGATCCCATCCCGGATGCATTCATTGACATCCCGGTCCACGGCTTCGTTGAGCTCCAGGAATGCGGCATACTTCCGTACCTGTTCCATAAGGAGCATATATTCCTTCAGGTTCTGGCATTCCTCCAGGAGCACACGGTTGGCCTCCGGGGCGATCTTTAAAACCTGGACCTTGCTCCAGTTCGGGCTCGGCTTCGGGGTTCTGGTATGCGTCCGAAAGCCTCAGGATACAGGATTCCGCAGTCATCCAGGAGCCGTTGTAGAATACGACAATATTGTCCTACAATTATGCGGTGTTGAAAGTTAGAAAAAAGCTGTAAAAGAATAAAATTTTGTGATATACTGAGGTGTAAAAGTTCCCTGCGCTGCTCTGATAAACACACACCTTTTTGTGGTGAGCAGCAGACAACGATCTAAGAAGGTATGAATCTTGATTGGCTGAGATGTGAGAAAATAAGGATATGGGGATACTTAATGCCTTGATAATTCAGTATATCTGTGGTAGCTTAAGTAAAGAATCCTGATAAGCAGGAGGTGTGCCTATGAATGAGCAGTTATTGAAAATGAATGGCTTATCGGTGGAAATTCTGGATGCGCTGTCATTTGAGTCACATCTTGGAATTCTATTGAAGAAGAATTTGCACTATTTTGATAAGGATGCATTAATTGCCGAACTTATTGCGATGACTGAGTGGCTGGATGAACAGGAAGTCCTTTCAGGCATTGCGTTAGATTACAGAGTCAAGAGTTTGGATTCCATACTTTTGAAGTATGACCGTTACTATCCGGATCACCAGACTCGAAAAGTATTTAATGATATTTTAGGCTTTCGGGCTTTTTGTGATAGTTACGATCAAATATTAGAAGAAGAGTCTCCGCAGTTTCGAATCGCTGATATGACGAAAGGAAAAGCAGTGGATGATGGTTACAGAGGCGTTCATGTGTACTATCAGAAAAGCGGAAGACATTACCCTATAGAAATTCAGTTTAATACGCTGTTTGACAGGCAGCTAAATAACTGGCTTCACAATTACCTATATAAAAAGAAGTATCCGATAGAGACGGGAAGAGAAATGCGTGAAAGGTATGAAAGCGGGTTGATTCGGAATGAGCATGAATTTAAGGAGGTATTGAATAATGTGCTATCTGGTAGCGAAGGATCGTGATGGATATGGTTGTTTTGCTCTAAAAACAACTCATGGAAAGCATCTGGCAGAATTAAAAAGGGAACTGAACAGAGCAGTTGGTTATAAGGGAGTACAACTTGTAACAATCAGCAGACCAACTGCGTATGGTGAGTATGCGCCATATCATTTTGTGGATACAGAGCAAGAGTTCCAGACTCTTGTAAAAGGACTCCGTCCATAAAAAATTGCCGTGTGTGAAAGCACACGGTATATTTCAAAGGTTATTATCTGGCTTATAACGGAAATAAACAAGAGTGTGAGAAAAAATGAACTTATCAAGAATACATCAAGCTGCGGAGTCCAACTTCTGACAAGAATCTAAACCCAGGATACCGCTGAAGCCGGGGTGCAGAAATACATCCCGGCTTTTTCTATGCCCATTTTTGAGAGGAGAAGGAGAAGCCGCTTGATACTGTCCACGTTAAAAGATGGGTGGGATAGTTTGCGCCGGATGAGTGTAGCGCTGCATTATAGATAAGGCATCTGTTTTACAGCAACTCCCAGCGGAAGGATACCGGGTAAGGATGGTCCCAAAGGCATTTAAGCTCTAAAGGACGCTGCCGAATAATTCCTTCCGAAGCTCCTGTATCAGCGTTTCCACTACCTCCGGCTCCAGTTCCAGCTCATCTGCGATAACGGCTGGGGATTTTCCCTTTTGGAGCTTTTTATGAACTTGATTTCTGAGGATATTCTGCTGTCCCTGCCGGAATTCATCCTGCCGTATGAGGCGGATCTCCCGTTCTTCATCATATTCAAAGATACTCACTGCGATCACCTCCGCTTTATGCTTTGAGAGAAAGTCTGAAAGGATCCCATCCCGGATGCATTTATTGACGGCCCGGTCCACTGCTTCGTTCAGCTCCAGGAATGCGGCATACTTCCGTACCTGTTCCACGAAGAGCATATATTCCTTCAGGCTCTGACATGCCTCCAGGAGCTCACGGTTGGCCTCCGGGGCGATCTTTAAAACCCGGACCTTAAGCTCCAGCTCGGGCTCGGCTTCGGGGCTCTGGTATGCGTCCGAAAGCCTCAGGATACAGGATTCCTCAGTCATCCCGGAGCCGTTGTAGAACACGACAAAGCGGGGAGTGGGGAGCCGGATGAGGCTGGAAGAGTAAAGGGTCTGGTCTTTCGTAAGGACCTGATATTCCTTTGCCACATAAATGAGATCCTAGAGGGGCATATTGGGATTCCAGGTGGACTGGTGCTCGTAGAGATTCAGCCGGAAGTCCATAAGAAAGGCCACATCATTTTTCATGTTCATATAGACGGCATTTTCCAGGGTGATGACCGCCAGCTCCTCCGGGTCCGTATAGGAGGTCTGGTTGACCGCGTTATAAAGACTTAAGAGATTCGTCCGGTCCCGGAACAGCATCCGGAATACGGAATCCTTATAGTCGCGGCGGGCCGCTGGCTTTACTGGGCCATTGTGGCCGGGGCTGGTATCATGGTTTCGATGATTCATTTGTCCTCCTTTCGCAGGAGAACTGAAAATCTCCTGCTTTTCATGATAAAGAAAATGGAAAAGCATAGATTTTCTGAAATGAAGATAGAAAGTCCAGACAGCCATACGGCCAGGAACAAAGGAAATATATGTTTTGCCGGGAGTATAGCATATTTATTTTCGGAGGGCAAGGGTGTGCGGGATAAAATGTGAAGCGTTTATTGCGGATTTACACCAGGCATGTGATACCGGCAGAAGTGGGCGTGTAAAGAAAAAGGATGCTGTGGAAGGACGTTTTTCGCCCTTTGATACGCAGCATCCTTTTTTCTATACAGATATTATTCCCTGCCTGCCCTGTCTTTAATCCAGAGGCTCTGTCACGATCCTCCAGGTTACGTTGAAGGCCTGCTCGAATACGGCCAGATCCAGGTACTCATCGGTGGTATGGACGTTGAACATACCGGTGGAGATCCCGGAGCAGTCAAAGCCGTGGCCAGAGAAGATATTGCTGTCGCCGGAGCCGTTGCTGATATGGTATTCCGGTGTGATCCCCTCAAGTTCCAGGGCGCGGACCGTTGCCTTTGTAAGGAAGCCGTCCAGATCCGGCTTGTGGGGCGGGCAGAAGTGGTCCACATCGATGTCCACGGTGGCTCCGAATTCGGCGGCCGCTTCCTGGCATGCATCCATGATCTTCTGCACCTGGGCCTCGATCTGGGCCTGGGAGTGAGAGCGGACCTCACAGGTAAAGGTGACTTTATCCGTAACGATGTTGGTGGCTGCGCCGCCCTCGATGCGGCCGATATTGGAGGTTGTCTCCGGATCGATGCGGCCGAATTTCACCTTGCTGATGGCCAGGGCCGCAGCGTTGATGGCATTGATGCCTTTTTCTGGTTCAATGCCGCCGTGGGCGGATTTTCCGTGGAAGGTGATGGTCAGCACGTCCTTTCCGGCGCCGGATTTTAAGATAAAGCCCAGATTTCCGGCTCCGTCCAGGGAAAAGATGTTTTTGGTAGGAATTTTGGAATAATCAAAATTTTTTGCGCCGTACATGCCGCTTTCTTCACAGATGGTGAAAAGATAGTACATGTCCCGATGGGGGGTTCCTGTTTCCTTCAGTACCTCCAAAAGCTCCAGCATGATGGCGATTCCGGATTTATCGTCGGCGGCCAGGATCGTGTCCCCGCTGCTCTTTAATTTTCCGTCCTCAAGAACCGGAACAATACCGATCCCCGGTTCCACCGTATCCTGGTGGGCATTGAGACAGATGGATTCTCCTTCCATAGTTCCAGGAATATGGATCAGGAGGTTTCCGCTGTGGTCCCCGCCCACGGCCTTTCCAGCCTGATCGCGGTATACTTCATAGCCGCGGTCCTCAAAATATTTCTGGAGATAGTCGGTCATGGGGCCTTCCTTATAGGAAACGCTGTCGATCTGGATCATTTCCATGAGTCTGGATAAAATCCGTTCTTTGTTATACTGCATAAGAATCTTCCTCCCTTTTGTATCTGTCCCGTTTTCTGATTTTTCACGGGAACATTCCGATGTTTTCATTATACTAAAAGCAGAGTGGAAAATCAATGAAAAACATGGGAGAGGCCTTGCGCAAATTCCTTCCCTGTGCTATACTTCTGGCACCGGGATCCTCTGGGGTCCCCACTGGTTCGTGAACCTCCCAGTATAAAAAACTAGGCATAAGTGAGAATGATAAAGGTAAAAAGCCCTGGCCGGAAGGCGGGGCTGGTACCGCTCTTTGCCTGGCGCACCGGTTTTCTGGATGGATTTCCAGAAGCTGGTGCGCTTATCTGAGGTTTTCAGAAAACTGGCAGGGGCGGTTTTTTGTTTCCCCTGCGTGAAAACGGAAGGAGAAAACAGGATGGATCAAAAGATACAGAAGGTGGTTATTGACTGTGACCCGGGGATCGACGACAGCCTGGCTCTGATGCTGGCGCTGTCCATGGAGGAGATCCAGGTGGAGGCCATTACCATCGTATGTGGGAACAGCCCGGCAGATATGGGCTTTTCCAACACAAAAAAAATTTTAAAGCATATGGGGTGTCTGGATATTCCCATTTATGTGGGAGCAGAAAGGCCGCTGAAGCGGGACTATGTGAATGCCCTGGATACCCATGGGGCCGATGGGCTGGGAGAGAGCTTTCTCCCGGAAGTCCCAGGCTATGAGAACTCCATGACCGCCCAGGAGTTTCTAAAAAAACGGTTTGCGCCGGGACAGGAAGGAGGCCCCTGCTCCGTGATCGCCCTGGGGCCCATGACCAATCTGGCCCGCCTGCTTTCGGACTGTCCGGAAGCAATCCTTTCCATGGACCGGATCGTGTCCATGGGAGGCAGCTTTAAAAGCCATGGGAACTGCTCTCCAGTGGCGGAATACAATTATTGGGCAGATCCAGATGCGGCGGCCCGTGTGTATGAAACGGCTGCCCTGTATGGAAAGAAGATCGAGATGACAGGGCTGGACGTGACCAGACAGATCGTCCTGACTCCGGATCTTCTCGCGTATCTGAAACGGCTGGATCCGGAGGTTGGCAGCTTTGTGTCGGCGATTACGAAGTTTTATTTTGATTTCCACTGGGAGTGGGAGCATCTGATCGGCTGCGTCATCAACGATCCCCTGGCTGTGGCCCATTTCGCGGACCCTGGACTATGCCGAGGGTTTGAAGCGTATACGGCGGTGGAGACGGAGGGGATCTCCCGGGGGCAGACCGTGGTGGACTCCATGGGCTTTTATAGAAAAGCTCCCAATGCCCTTATATTGACAGAAACGGATCCGGAGCGGTTTTTCCGGCTGTTCTTTTCCAGGCTCTTGAAATGCCGGGAGGAGGAGCTGGATCTGATCCCCGGTCTGGCGGCGGGAAGCCGGATGACGGGAACGGCATTCCTTCACGGAAAGGAGGCGCAGCTCCGATGAAAAGCAGGAAAAAAATGACTGTAAACCAGATGGTACTGATCGCCCTGGCAGCCTGCATCAACACAGCGGGCGGACAGGCAGCCCTGGCCCTGCGGCTTCCAGTATACCTGGACAGCATCGGGACCATTTTGGCAGGCATCCTCCTGGGGCCCGTTTACGGTATGCTCCCCAATCTTCTCAGCGGGATCCTTATGGGAATGACCACTGATATTTATTCGCTGTATTTTGCGCCGGTGGGCATGGTTACTGGATTTATGGCGGGGCTGGCGTCGAGGAGAATGCCGGAGCTTATGGGACGCGTCAGGGGGCTGCGGCTTTTTCTGGCTGCGGCGCTGATCACTGTTCCCGGGACCATTGTGAGCTCCCTGATCTGCGCGGGCCTTTTTGGCGGGATCACGTCGTCGGGCTCTACGGTCCTTGTACAGCTTTTGTCCCACACCCCCCTGGGAATGACTGCCAGCATATTTCTGGTGCAGGTCATTACGGATCTGGCAGACCGGACGGTGAGCCTTTTTCTGGCGTCTGCAGCCGCAGGCGCTGTGCCGGACCGGCTGAAACAGGCCATATGCGGCCAGCAGGGCAGAGCCTGCGGTCCTTAAGAAAGGAGAACAGCTATGGGAATACCAGAGGAACGGTACAGCAGGATCATTGCTAAAAATCAGAGGGAGATATGCCTCCTCAGGGGCTTTCCCTGTGCCTGGGGAAAATGCGCCTTCTGTGATTATATTGAGGACAACGGAAGGGACCGGGAGGCCATGGAGGCCTTAAACCGGCAGGTACTGTCCCAGGTAACAGGTGAACTGGGAGCCCTGGAGATCATCAATTCGGGGAGCTGCTTTGAGCTTCCCGAGGCGACGCTTGACGAGATCGCGGCCCTTGTGCATAATAAAAATATCCAGCAGCTGTTTTTTGAGGCCCACTGGATCTACCGCCATAAGCTGGAGGAAATGCGGGAGCGGATGGGCGTCCCCATTATCTTCAAGATCGGCGTGGAGACCTTTGACTATGATTTCCGCCAGCGTGTCCTGAATAAGCATGCGGATTTCCGGGAACCGGGGGAGGTGGCAGAATATTTCGACTCGCCATGTCTTATGGTGGGGATCCAGGGCCAGACAAAGGACATGATCCGGTATGACATCGACTGTCTGAAGCGGTATTTTAAGCTGGGGACCGTCAACGTCTACAATAATAATACCACTCCCATCCGTCGGGACCAGGCTCTGGTGGACTGGTTCATGGATGAGTACCAGTGGCTTATGGAGGATCCCGCAGTGGAGGTTCTTTATGAGATCACGGATTTTGGGGTCGGCTGAACGGAGGAAGAGGATTGAAATTTACTGTACATACCATGGAATATGCAGGAGGAAGGGCAGAGGCATCCCTGGACCTGAGAAATTACCAGGACAGCGATTATGAGGAATACAGGATCATGTACAACGGCTGCTTTCTGGCCATGCGGACGGCTCTGGAGCTGCAGCCGGCGGAATGCTGCGCCGGCCGGGAAGAGCTGGCCCGGAGACGGTCAGAGATCTGGATCCTGGAGATCTCAGGGACCCTGGCGGGTTCGGTGGCCGTTTATGGGAAAGAGATCGACGATCTGGTGGTGAAGGGAGAATTTCAGGGCCAGGGTCTGGGAAGGGCTCTTTTACAGTGGGCTCTGGTCCTTCTGGAGAAAGAGGGCCGCGGCCCTGCAGTCCTCCACGTGGCAGACTGGAACCGCCGGGCCATGGAACTGTACAGGAAGCAGGGATTTCGCATCATAAAGACAGAAGTGATAGACAGAACCGCCTGAGGGCGATATAATAAAGCTATCCATTATATCCCTTCAGGAAAGGAGATTCGATATGAAGTCGAAAGTATTTTTCACAAGAGAGATCACCCCGGAAAAGGTGGTGGAGCTGTACCGCCTTCTGGGAAAGGAACTGCCGGGAAAGGTGGCCATTAAGCTGCACTCCGGCGAGGTGGGAAACCAGAACTTTTTAAAGCCCGCCTTCTGGAAGCCCATCATCGATATGGTAGGAGGCAATGTGGTAGAATGCAATACTGCTTACGAAGGGCAGAGAAATACCACAGCCAAACATATGAGCACCCTGGAGGCCCATGGCTGGAAAAAATATTTCCGCGTGGATCTCATGGATGCAGAAGGCCCGGATCTGGAACTCTCCATTCCGGAAGGAAAGGTGATCCAGAAAAACTTCGTGGGAAAGAACATGAAGAACTACGATTCCATCCTGGTGCTGTCCCACTTTAAGGGCCATCCCATGGGCGGATACGGCGGAGCCTTAAAGCAGCTGGCCATCGGCTGTGCTTCCTCTTATGGAAAGGCATACGTCCACGGCGCCGGAGACCTGGAAAAGATCTGGACCTCTGACCATGATTCCTTCCTGGAATCCATGGCGGATGCGGCCAAATCCGTAGTGGATTTCTTCCATGGAAACGCGGTGTATGTAAACGTGATGATGAATATGTCTGTGGACTGTGACTGCTGCGCCGTTGCAGAGGATCCCTGCATGAAGGATATCGGTATCCTGGTTTCCGAGGATCCCATCGCCATCGACCAGGCCTGCATCGATCTGGTATATGCGGCAACGGATGATCCTGGACAGAAGCACTTCCTGGAGCGGGTGGAGAGCCGCAACGGCGTCCACACCATCGAGGCTGCCGCTGCCCTGGGCTTCGGCTCCAGAGAGTATGAACTGGTGGAAGTAAAATAATAAAACAGACATAAGGTGAGACCGGCTGTGTGTCTGGCAGGAAGCTGCCGGATGCCAGCCGGTTTTTGCAGCCCGGGGCTGGGTCCGGTGGTCTGGGACCGGAGAAACCGAAAACTATGGAAATCGGGAGCCGTCCGTGATACAATGGAACGAAAGACGAGGAAAGGACAAAGAGGGAATGGCAGAACAGAACCAGAATCAGGATATGCAGAAGCCCCATAAGCGGCGGGTCCGTTATAAGGGGACGCATCCCCGGACATTTGAGGAGAAATATAAGGAGAGAGAACCGGAGAAATACGCGGAGACCATTGAAAAGGTTATCTCCAAGGGCAGCACGCCGGCGGGGATGCATTTATCCATCTGCGTCGATGAGATCCTGGAATTTTTACAGATCCAGCCAGGCCAGAGGGGGCTGGACGCCACTCTGGGTTATGGCGGCCACAGCCGGAGGATGCTGGAAAAGCTGGAGGGCTCCGGCCATCTTTATGGTCTGGACGTGGATCCCATTGAGATCGTAAAGACCACGGCCCGGCTGAGGGAAAAGGGCTTTGGGGAGGAGATCCTTACCGTGCGTCAGATGAATTTTGCAGAGATCGACCTTCTTTCGGAGGAGGTGGGAAAATTCGATTTCGTCCTGGCCGATCTGGGAGTTTCATCCATGCAGATCGACAATCCGGAGCGGGGCTTTACCTATAAAGCCGAAGGCCCCCTGGATCTGAGACTGGATCCGGAAAAGGGAGTGTCTGCTGCGGACCGGCTGAAGGAAGTGACCAGGGAGGAGCTGACCGGAATGCTGGCGGAGAATTCTGATGAGCCTTATGCAGAGGAGATCGCCAGGGAGGTATTAAAACGGAATCGGAAAAAGGAATATATACGGACCACCACCCAGTTTAAAGAGGCCATCGAGACAGCGCTGGGATTTCTCCCGGAGGAAGAGAGAAAGGAAGCAGTGGTGAAATCCTGTAAGCGGTGCTTCCAGGCCCTGAGGATCGACGTCAACAGCGAATTTGAAGTGCTTTACAGCTTTCTGGAAAAGCTCCCCGGCGTCATGGCCCCAGGCGGACGGGCGGCGATTCTTACGTTCCATTCCGGAGAGGACCGGCTTGTGAAGCACTATTTTAAAGAGGGGAAGAAGGCCGGGCTGTACCAGGAGATCTCCGAGGAGGTGATCCGTCCCTCGGCGGAGGAATGTCAGAGAAATCCCCGGGCCAGATCCACAAAGATGCGCTGGGCCATCCGGGCGCAGGAATAGAAGCGCCGCCAGTGAAAGCGGCTATTGAAAAGGGATTTCTGCCATGATATAATCCGGTATAAAAGGGGCCGGGACATTATGGCCCCGGCGGCATGAAATACATGAAAGAGAAAGAAGGACAGAAAATGAATTACATGGTCTGTATTCCGTCCCCTGATATGGTGTCCAGGGAAAACTGCGAAAAGGTACATAATATCCTGGCCAGGATGTCGGATGCATATAAACTCAATATTGTGCCGGAGCCGGTGAAGGTGAAGCAGACTCCGTGTCCGGAGTATTACAGAAAGTACCGGATCTATAAGGAGATCCGTGAAAGGGATGGAAATGGGGAAGCCTACCTTCTCCAGGAAGAGGAGGACATGATCCTCAGCGTATGCCGGACTCCGGAGGAGGAAGCGCTCATGAAGGGCTGTACCTACGCATACCGTTATCCGTCCAGTCTGGTTCTCAAAAGCTTCCGTGAGGATAAAAAGGAAAAGAAGGAAAAGCGGGAGGCCAGGCCGGAAACAAGAAATGAGCGGAGCCGGGGAGAAAAGCCGGAGAGGGGAGAAAAGCCAGAGCGGGCCGGGAAGCCGGAGCGGGCCCCCAGGGGAGAACGGCAGCCACGGGGAGAGCGGCAGGGCCAGTCTGAGAGGTTGGAGAGATCCGGAAGGGCTGAAAGAGCGGAGAGAGCAGAAAGAACCGAAAAAACCGAAAGACCAGAAAGAACTGAGCACCCCGAAAGATCTGAAAGACCAGAAAGACCTGAAAAAACCGAGCGTTCCGAAAGATCTGAAAGATCCGAAAAAACTGAAAAAACAATATAGAGGAGGAAATAACGATGCTGGCATTTGAATGCGATTATCTGGAAGGAGCCCATGAAAAAATTTTAAACCGACTGATCGAAACGAATATGGAGAAGCTGCCCGGCTATGGAGCAGACCCCTACTGCGCCAGTGCCAGGGAGAAGATCCTGGACGCATGCCAGTGCCCGGAAGGCGAGGTGTTCTTCCTGGTGGGCGGCACCCAGACCAACGCCACAGTCATCGACGGGCTTTTATCCTCTTATGAGGGAGTGGTTTCCGCAGAGACAGGCCATGTGAACTGCCACGAGTCCGGAGCCATCGAGGCTTCCGGCCATAAGGTCATCACACTTCCCCATCACGAAGGAAAGCTGGACGCGGGGGAGCTGGAAGGCCTTTTAAAGACGTTCTGGGGAGACGAGACGTATGAGCACATGGTATTCCCGGGCATGGTCTACATCTCCCATCCCACGGAATACGGTACACTGTATACAAAAGACGAGCTGAAAGGCCTCCATCAGGTCTGCAAAGCGTATGGGATTCCCCTGTATATGGACGGAGCAAGGCTGGGATACGGTCTTGCGGCCCATGGTACGGACGTGACTCTGCCGGTGATCGCTGAGTACTGCGACGCCTTTTATATCGGAGGAACAAAGGTGGGAGCTCTCTGCGGAGAGGCCGTTGTGTTCCCGAAAAAGGAGCGGGTTCCGAAGCACTTTTTCACCACCATCAAGCAGCATGGAGCACTTTTAGCCAAAAGACGCCTTCTGGGGATCCAGTTTGATACACTGTTCACCGATGGCCTCTATATGGAAGTAAGCCGCCATGCCATCCGGATGGCTGAGGTTTTAAAGCAGGGGCTGAAGGAAAAGGGCTATGGCTTCCACATCGACTCTCCCACAAACCAGCAGTTCGTGGTCCTGGAAAACAAAAAGCTGGAGGAGTTAAGGAAGGAAGTGAGCTTCAGTATCTGGGAGAAAAAGGATGCGGACCATACGGTGGTGCGGTTTGCCACCAGCTGGGCCACAAAGGAAGAGGATATCCGGAAGCTCCTGGCACTGATGTAATAGCTGTCGTCTGCTGGCCTGGCAGCGGACCCAGAATATGGAATGTGAAAGATGTGTGAATTTCGAATAGGATCCATTGACTTTTGACATAATAATCCATAAAATAAAAATGTCAGTAAAAACATTCTTATGGAGGGAATTGCAATGGAATTAAAAGGAAGTAAGACAGAGCAGAATCTGATCGCTGCATTTGCCGGCGAGTCCCAGGCCAGGAACAAGTATACGTATTTTGCCAGCGTCGCAAAAAAAGAAGGCTATGAGCAGATCGCCGCGATCTTCCAGGAAACGGCAGATAATGAAAAAGAGCACGCCAAAATGTGGTTCAAGGAATTATCCCTCCTGGGAAATACAGCAGAGAACTTAAAAGCCGCTGCAGCCGGAGAGAACTATGAGTGGACCGATATGTACAAGACCTTTGCCCAGGAGGCGGAGGCCGAAGGCTTTACAGCTCTGGCCCATAAGTTCCGTATGGTGGCGGAGATCGAAAAGACCCATGAGGAGCGGTATTTAAAGCTTCTTGAGAACGTGGAGATGAAAAAGGTCTTTGAAAAGAGTGAAGAGGTGATGTGGGTGTGCAGGAACTGCGGCCATATCGTAATTGGGAAAAAGGCCCCGGCAGTCTGTCCGGTCTGCGCCCATCCCCAGAGCTTCTTTGAAGTAAAGGCAGAGAATTATTAAAAGTGGATCCCCCGGAGCGCGGCCCCGGGGGATTTTTTCGGTCACCAGGTGCTTATATGAAAAGCCGGCTGAAAGCGGGAACCTGGAGAACCTTTTAAATCCATGTTGGCAATTCACAGAAAGTATGATATAATTTCCTACAAGCAAAAAAGAACGGTTCAGCCATGCCCCCTTCCTGCCGCCTGCGGCGGACAGGAAGCGCCGGATCCCTGATGGCTGGACGGTTACAACAAAATACATAGGAGAGCGCAGAGAATGAAAATGAAACGCGTTTTTTTAAAGCTCAGCGGCGAAGCGCTGGCTGGTCCGAAAAAAACAGGTTTTGACGAGGATACGGTAAAAGAGGTTGCAAGACAGGTGAAGCTTTCGGTGGATGCCGGCGTCCAGGTGGGCATCGTCATCGGCGGAGGAAACTTCTGGAGAGGCCGTACCAGCGACGCCATCGACCGTACCAAGGCGGACCAGATCGGAATGTTAGCTACCGTCATGAACTGTATTTACGTATCTGAGATCTTCCGGAACACTGGAATGAAGACCCAGATCTTAACCCCCTTTGAGTGCGGCTCTATGACAAAGCTGTTTTCCAAGGACCGGGCCAATAAATACTTTGAAAGAGGCATGGTAGTATTTTTCGCCGGAGGGATCGGACATCCCTATTTCTCCACGGATACGACCATCACACTGCGGGCCATTGAGATGGATGCGGACTGCATTCTCCTGGCCAAGGCCATTGACGGCGTTTATGACAGCGATCCCAGGGTCAATCCGGCTGCGAAAAAGTACGATACAGTCTCCATCCAGGAAGTGATCGACAAGCAGTTAGCAGTGGTGGACCTGACGGCGTCCATCATGTGCATGGAGCATAAAATGCCCATGGCCGTATTCTCCTTAAACGAGGAAAACGGCATCGCCAATGCCATGCAGGGAAATATTAACGGTACCATCGTTACCGTTTCATAACAGGAGGTTATTATGAAAGAACAGTTAAAGATCTACGAAGAAAAGATGGATAAGACCATTGACAGCCTGATGAATGATTACGCCTCCATTCGTGCCGGACGCGCCAATCCGCACGTTCTGGATAAGATCAAAGTAGACTATTATGGAACTCCGACCCCGATCCAGCAGGTGGGAAATATCTCCGTGCCTGAGGCCCGGATGATCCTGATCCAGCCCTGGGAGAAGAGCCTGTTAAAGGCCATTGAAAAAGCGATCCAGACCTCGGATCTGGGCATCAATCCCAACAACGACGGTTCCTGCATCCGCCTGATCTTCCCAGAGCTCACCGAGGACAGACGTAAGGAGCTGGCCAAGGATGTAAAGAAGAAGGGCGAGAATGCCAAGGTGGCAGTCCGCAATATCCGCCGCGATGCCAACGATACCTTTAAGAAGATGGAAAAGAACGATGAGATCTCTGAGGACGATTTAAAGGATGCTGAGGAAAAGATTCAGAAGATCACCGACAAGGCCATCGAGAAGATCGACAAGGCTGTGGAGAACAAAACGAAAGAGATCCTTACAGTATAAGATAAGATCACAGGGGGCAGGGAAACCTGGCCCCTGTCTTTTGAAATCCGGCCAAGGATGCCGGACGGGAGGAAAGAATGGAAGAAAATCTCAAGATTCCTGCCCACGTGGCGCTGATCCTGGATGGAAACGGCCGCTGGGCGAAAAAACGGGGCCTTCCCCGGCAGCTGGGCCATAAAAAGGGCTGCGAAACTGTGGAACAGATCGTAGAAGATGCAGCCAGACTGGGGATCCGGTACCTGACGGTCTATGGCTTTTCCACAGAAAACTGGAAACGGCCGGCAGAGGAAGTGGGAGCCCTGATGCAGCTGTTCCGGTATTATGCAAAACGGCTTTTAAAGATCGCCAAGGCCAATAATGTGCGGGTAAGGATGATCGGAGAGAGGAGCCGGTTTGCGCCGGATATCGTAGAGGGGATCGACAGCCTGGAACGGGAGACAAAGGACAATACAGGCCTTACCTTTGTGATCGCCGTCAATTACGGGAGCCGGGATGAGATCACCAGGGCTGTAAAAAAGGTCATGGAGGATGTGAAGGCCGGAAGGATCACCGAGGAGGAGATGACGGAAAGCCGGTTTGCCTCCTATCTGGATACTGCCGGGATCCCGGATCCGGATCTTCTGATCCGCACCAGCGGGGAGCTGCGTCTTTCCAATTACCTGCTCTGGCAGCTTGCTTATTCGGAACTTTATGTGACCGACTGCCTCTGGCCGGATTTTAACAAAGAGGAATTACTGGAGGCCATCCGCCAGTATAATAAGAGAGACCGCCGGTTCGGCGGCGTTTCCCAGACGGAGAAGAAGTAAGGGGTGACAATATGTTTACGACCAGACTGATCAGCGGGATCGTTTTGGTGATCCTGGCGGCATTTCTGCTGGTTAAGGGAGGGACGCTTCTGTTCCTGGTGTCCCTGGCAATTTCCCTGATCGGCCTTTTTGAGCTGTACCGGGTCATGAAGATCCAAAAGGAGCTGCCGGGCCTGGTGGGCTACGGGGCCGTTCTGGCGTATTATGCCATCGTATGGACTGGCATGGACCGTCATGTGACCTTCCTTGCCATCGCAGCGCTGATGCTTTTAATGACCATCTATGTGTTTACGTTCCCTAAATTTACCACCGAGCAGATCACGGTGGCCTTTTTCGGGATCTTTTATGTGGGGCTGATGCTTTCCTACCTGTATCAGGTGCGCTCCATGCCCGACGGAAAATACCTGGTGTGGCTCATCGTTTTAAGCTCCTGGGGCTGTGATACGTGTGCCTACTGTGTGGGAATGCTCCTTGGAAAGCATAAGATGGCGCCGAAGCTGAGCCCCAAAAAGACGGTGGAGGGAGCCGTGGGAGGCGTTCTGGGAGCGGCCCTCCTGGGCTTTTTATACGGCGTATACTTTGAAGGCCATATGGTGGAGCTGGCCCGGCCCGGTGTTATCAGCGCCGCTGCCTGTGCCATTGCGGCTGTGATCTCCCAGATCGGGGATCTGGCGGCCTCTGCCATCAAACGGAACCACGGCGTCAAGGACTACGGTCATCTGATCCCCGGCCACGGCGGGATCTTAGACCGGTTCGACAGTATGATCTTTACGGCCCCGGCCATTTACTTTGCAGTGATGTTCCTGGGCTTACGATAAGAGAAAGAGGGAAAGCGGAATGAAGACCATAGGGATCCTAGGCTCCACCGGCTCCATCGGCACCCAGACCCTGGATGTGGTGCGGGCCAACGGGGATATTTCAGTAAAAGCCATTGCGGCGGGAAGCAATATCAGGCTCCTGGAGGAGCAGATCCGGGAATTTAATCCGGCTGTCTGCGGCGTCTGGGACGAAGAAAGGGCAGAGGACCTGGCCCTGCGGGTCAGGGATACGGATACAAGGATCGTATCCGGCATGGACGGCCTCATGGAGATCGCGGCCATGGACGGATATGAGATCCTGGTGACGGCGGTGGTAGGGATGATCGGAATCCGTCCCACCATGGCTGCCATTAAGTCGGGAAAGGACATCGCCCTGGCCAATAAAGAAACGCTGGTGACAGCGGGCCATCTCATCGTCCCCCTGGCCAGGGAGCACCAGGTGCGCCTTCTTCCGGTGGACAGCGAGCACAGCGCCATTTTCCAGTGCTTAAACGGAGAGCATGGGAATAAGATAGATAAGATCCTTCTGACGGCTTCCGGAGGCCCCTTCCGGGGCTGGACCAGGAAGCAGATGGAGCGCGTGCAGGTGGAGGATGCCTTAAAGCATCCCAACTGGTCCATGGGAAGAAAGATCACCATCGACAGCTCCACAATGGTCAACAAGGGCCTGGAGGTGATGGAGGCCAGGTGGCTCTTTGACGTGGACCTGGACCGGATCCAGGTGGTGGTGCAGCCTAAAAGCATCATCCATTCCATGGTACAGTTTGAGGACGGGGCCGTCATGGCCCAGTTGGGAACGCCAGATATGAAGCTTCCGATCCAGTACGCCCTGTATTATCCGGAGCGGCGGCCCCTGGCCGGGGACCGGCTGGATTTCTGGAAGCTTATGGAGATCGCCTTTGAGAAGCCGGATCCGGAGAATTTCCGCGGCCTGGCCCTGGCCTATGAGGCCGGAAAGGCCGGAGGCTCCATGCCGGTGGTATTCAACGCGGCCAATGAGTTTGCCGTGGCGGAATTCCTGGACCGCAGGGCCGGATACCTGGAGATCACGGATATGATCGCCGAGTCCATGGCCCATCATACAAGGATCAGCCATCCGTCTCTGGAGCAGGTCCTGGAGGCGGAGCAGGAAACGTATGAGTTCCTGCGCAGACGGCAGGAAAAGAATAAATTTCAGATATAATGGAGGGACAGCGTGATACTGGCACTGGTTGTCTTAAGTGTGATAGTTTTATTCCATGAGTTCGGCCATTTTCTTCTGGCCAGGCTTAATGGGATCACTGTGGTGGAGTTTTCCCTTGGATTTGGTCCCCGGCTCCTTTCCCATGTGAGTAAAAAAAGCGGGACCAGATATTCCTGGAAGCTGTTCCCCTTTGGCGGCTCCTGCGCCATGCTGGGGGAATTTGGCGACGAAGAGGGAGAGAATGACCCGGAGGACGGAAGCGGAGTCTCGTTTTTCTCAAGATCCCCGGCAGCCCGGATGTCCGTGGTGGCCGCAGGCCCGGTCTTTAATTTTATCCTGGCCTTTGTATTCGCCATGGTCATCGTATCCTGGTCCGGTTATGATCCGGCAAGGATCCAGGAGGTGACGCCGGGCCAGGCGGCGGATGCGGCAGGGCTTAAGGCCGGAGATGTGATCACAAAGATCGGCGGCCGCCGGGTGATGATCGCCAGGGATGTGGTTCTTAAGATGCTGGTAAACGGGAACCGGGACATTACGGTGCAGTATGACCGGATGGACGGAGAGACTGGAAAATGGGAGAGCCATGAGGCGTTCCTGGATGCGGATCTTTTTACGCTCCAGAACGGCCGGTATCTGACCGGGATCCAGTTTTCCGGCTACGAGTCCCTGGGCTTTAACATCCCGAAGATCATAAAATACGGAGCCGCAGAAGTACGGTACGCAGTGCTTACTGTGGTGGACAGCTTAAAGGAGCTGGTAAAGGGCCGGATAAGCGCCGACGACATTGCAGGTCCGGTGCGTATCGTCTCCATCATCGACGATACGGTGGACCAGGTGCGGCCCTATGGCCTGGTAACGGTGTTTATGAACATCCTGAATCTGATGGTGATGTTTTCCGCCAATCTGGGCGTCATGAACCTGCTGCCGTTCCCGGCCCTGGACGGAGGCCGTCTGGTGTTCCTCGCCTACGAGCTGGCGGCGAAAAAGCCGGTGGACCAGAGGATCGAGGGCGCGGTGAACATGGCCGGAATGGCGCTTCTCATGGCCTTTATGGTGTTTGTGCTGCTTAACGATGTGAGATTCCTTATGTAAGGCCGCCGGTCTGCAAGGCGGTCCGTGGAAAGTTTGGAGGATTTTATGTACAGGGAAAATACGAAGGTGATCCGGATCGGAGATAAGGTGATCGGCGGAGGGAATCCGGTGCTGATCCAGTCCATGTGCAATACGAAAACAGAGGATGTGGAGGCCACGGTGGACCAGATCCTTAAGCTGGAGGCCGCCGGCTGTGACATCATCCGGGTGGCGGTGCCCACCATGGAGGCGGCTGACGCCATCCGCCGGATCAAACGGGAGATCCATATCCCTCTGGTGGCGGATATCCATTTTGATTACCGGCTTGCCATTGCCGCTATGGAAAGCGGTGCTGATAAGATCCGGATCAATCCGGGGAACATCGGCGCCAGGGAGCGGGTCAAGGCCGTGGTGGATAAGGCGAAGGAGTATAACATCCCCATCCGGGTGGGAGTCAACAGCGGCTCCCTGGAGAAGGAGCTGGTGGAACGGTACGGGGGAGTCACGGCGGAGGCCCTGGTGGAGAGCGCAAAAAGGGAGGTCCAGGTCATCGAGGAGCTGGGCTACGATAATCTGGTGGTGAGCATCAAGTCCTCAGATGTGATGATGTGCGTCAAAGCCCATGAGCTTCTGGCCAGGGACTGCCGGTATCCCCTCCATGTGGGGATCACCGAGTCGGGGACCCTGCTTTCTGGAAATATTAAATCCTCTGTGGGCCTGGGGATCATCCTCTATGAGGGCATTGGGGACACCATCCGTGTTTCCCTGACCGGGGATCCCGTGGAGGAGATAAAGAGCGCCAAGCTGATCCTCAAGGCGCTGAAGCTGAGGACGGGCGGCATCGAGGTGGTCTCCTGCCCCACCTGCGGGCGCACCAGGATCGACCTCATCGGCCTGGCCACCCGGGTGGAGGAAATGGTGGCGGATATCGACCTGGATGTGAAGGTAGCCGTCATGGGCTGTGTGGTCAACGGACCGGGAGAGGCCAGGGAGGCAGATATCGGAATTGCCGGAGGCATTGGCGAGGGCCTGCTCATTAAGAAGGGGCAGATCCTTAAGAAGCTGCCGGAGGATGAGCTTCTGCCGGCTCTGCGGGCGGAGCTTCTGGCCATGAAGGAAGCAAAGGGAGAATAATGGAAAAACCGTTTCTGGAAGTATTTCCGGGACTGCATATCGGCGAAGAATTAAAGGAGCTTCTAAAGCTGGTCATGGTGGAAAAGGTATCCATGCCAAAGGACAGAAGCTCTCTTCGCATCTATATCGTAAGTCCCAGACTGATCCATAAAAAGAATATTTACAGCATGGAGGATGGGATCGCAAAACAGCTCTTCCCCGGCCGCTCCATCACCGTGAAGATCCTTGAAAAATACCGCCTTTCGGCCCAGTATACGCCGGAAAAGCTGTACCAGGTCTACAAGGACAGCATCCTGATGGAGTTTAAGAATTTTGGCATGATCGAATACAATATCCTACGCCGGGCGGAAACGGCCTTTGAGGCAGAGGATACCATGGTCATGACCATCGAGGACAATCTGATCTACCGGGAACGCTCAAAGGAAGTGGGGCGGATCCTGGAAAAGATCTTTACAGAGCGGTGCGGCCTTCCGGCAGAGGTAAGGTTTTCCTTCACAAAGGCAGAGAAGGAGAGACGGGACGACTTTGACGAGGAGGCGGCCCTGGCGGCCCTTCTGGCGTCCCACGTCCAGGATATGGGCGGCGGGCAGGAGGAAACGGCAGGCTCCCGGGGCCAGGAGGAAGACCATGGCGGTCCAGGCGGGGGGAGCGCCCCGGCCAAGGATCAAAAGCCCGGCTCCCGGACCTTTACAAAAAAGAGCTTTGGAGAGAAAAAAACTGCCGGAGGAAAAGGGAATCCCGGCAGCGGGGCCGGAAGCGGCGGCTTCCAGGGCGGCCAGAACGGCTCTGGCTCCGGCTTTAAGCGGGACGGCGGCCGGGGAGGAAGAATGCCCTACCGGAAGTCGGAGAATCCAGATGTACTTTACGGCCGCGATTTCGAGGGCGAGACCATGGAGATCCATGAGATCGCCGGAGAGATCGGCGAGGTGGTCTTACGGGGAAAGATCATCCGGGTGGAAAAAAGGGAGCTTAGAAGCGGCAGCAAGATGATGATCTTTGATCTCACCGACTTCACCGACAGCATCACCATCAAGATGTTCCTGAGAGAGGACCAGGAGGCCGACGCCGACGAGGCCATAAAGCAGGGGAAGTTCATAAAGCTCAAGGGGATCACCACCATCGACCGGTTCGACGGCGAGCTGACCGTGGGATCCATCACTGGGATCAAAAAGTGCGAGGATTTTACCACCCGGCGGGTGGACAACGCGCCGGTGAAGCGGGTGGAGCTCCACTGTCATACGAAAATGAGCGACATGGACGGCGTTTCTGAGGTAAAGGATATCATAAAACGGGCAAAGCAGTGGGGAATGCCGGCCCTGGCTGTGACTGACCACGGCTGCGTCCAGGCCTTCCCGGACGCCAGCCATGCCCTGGATAAGGGCGATGCCTTCAAGGTCCTTTACGGGGTCGAGGGCTACCTGGTGGACGATATGAAGGAGATCGTGGAGAACTCTGAAAACCAGAGCCTGGACGGCGCTTTTGTGGTATTTGACATTGAGACCACCGGCTTTTCCCCTGTGAAGAATAAGATCATTGAGATCGGAGCCGTAAGGGTGGAAAACGGGGTGATCACAGACCGCATGGACGAGTTTGTGGACCCGGAGGTGCCCATTCCCTTTGAGATTGAACGGCTCACAGGCATAAACGATGCCATGGTCATGGGAGCCGAGACCATCGGCCCGGTCCTGGGGCGGTTTCTGGAGTTTTGCCGGGGAGCGGTGCTGGTGGCCCACAACGCGTCCTTTGACGTGGGCTTCATCAGCCACAATGCCTCCGTTCTGGGATATGAATTCCATCCCACGGTCATGGATACGGTGGCCCTGGCCCGGGTGCTCCTTCCCAATCTGAACCGGTATAAGCTGGATACGGTGGCCAAGGCGTTAAATGTATCCCTGGAGAACCACCACCGGGCCGTGGACGATGCGGAGGCCACGGCAGGAATTTTCCTGAAATTCGTGGAAATGTTAAAAAAACAGCATGGTATGGAGACCCTGGACGATCTGAACGTCTTTAACCAGGCGGAGGATTCGGCTATCATGAAAATGCCCACCTACCATGTGATCATCCTGGCAAAAAACGACCTGGGCCGGGTGAACCTGTACCGGCTGGTGTCCTGGTCCCATGTGCGGTTCTTTTCCAGACGGCCCAGGATCCCCAAGAGCCTTTTAAACCAGTACCGGGAGGGACTGATCATCGGCTCGGCCTGCGAAGCCGGGGAGCTTTACCAGGCCATCCTGCGGGGAGGCACTGACGCGGAGCTCCAGCGGCTGGTACGGTTTTATGACTATCTGGAGATCCAGCCCCTGGGCAACGACATGTTCATGCTGCGGGATGAAAAGAGCACCGTAAAGACCGTGGAGGATCTGAAGGAGATCAACCGGAAGATCGTGCGCCTGGGGGAGCAGTGCGGAAAGCCTGTGTGCGCCACCTGCGACGTCCATTTCCTGGATCCGGAGGACGAGATCTACCGGAGGATCCTCATGGCCGGCATGGGCTTTAAGGACAGCGACGAGCAGGCCCCCCTATATCTGCGCACCACGGAGGAAATGCTCGCAGAGTTCGATTACCTGGGCAGCGATCTGGCCTATGAGGTGGTGGTCGCCAATACCAGGAAGATCGCCGATATGTGCGAGCCCATCGCTCCGGTGCGGCCGGATAAGTGTCCGCCTGTCATTGAAAATTCTGACGAGACCCTGAGGAACATCTGCTACAACCGTGCCCATGAAATGTACGGGGAAAACCTTCCGAAGATCGTGACGGACCGGCTGGAGCGGGAGCTGACCTCCATTATCTCCAATGGATTTGCCGTCATGTATATCATTGCCCAGAAACTGGTGTGGAAGTCCAATGAGGACGGATATCTGGTGGGCTCCCGGGGCTCCGTGGGTTCGTCCTTTGTGGCCACCATGTCGGGGATCACGGAGGTAAACCCCTTAAGTCCTCATTATTACTGCACCAACTGCCATTACTACGACTTCGACTCAGAGGAAGTGAAGAAATATTCCGGTATGGCCGGCTGCGATATGCCGGACAAGCTGTGCCCGGTCTGCGGCCATCCCCTGACCAAGGACGGCTTTGACATTCCCTTTGAGACCTTCCTGGGGTTCAAGGGAGATAAGGAGCCGGATATCGACTTAAACTTCTCCGGGGAATACCAGAGCCGCGCCCACGATTACACGGAGGTGATCTTTGGAAAGGGCCAGACCTTCCGGGCAGGGACCATCGGCACCCTGGCGGACAAGACGGCCTTCGGCTATGTGAAGAACTATTTTGAGGAGCATGGGGAGAGGAAGAGAAACTGCGAGATCAACCGGATCGTACAGGGCTGCGTGGGCGTAAGGCGCACCACCGGCCAGCACCCCGGCGGCATCGTGGTCCTTCCCCTGGGAGAGATGATCTATTCCTTCACTCCAGTGCAGCACCCGGCCAACGATATGACCACCAAGACCATCACCACCCACTTTGACTACCACTCCATTGACCACAACCTGTTAAAGCTGGATATCCTGGGCCATGATGATCCCACCATGATCCGTATGCTCCAGGACCTGATCGGCCTGGATCCTGTAAAGGATATCCCTCTGGACTGCAGGGAGGTCATGAGCCTGTTCCAGGATACCTCGGCCCTGGGCATCACGCCCGAGGACATCGGCGGCTGTAAGCTGGGAGCCCTGGGGGTCCCTGAATTCGGAACGGACTTTGCCATGCAGATGCTCCTGGATACAAAGCCCAAATATTTTTCTGACCTGGTGCGGATCGCCGGACTGGCCCACGGAACGGACGTGTGGCTGGGCAACGCCCAGACCCTGATCCAGGAGGGCAAGGCAACGATCCAGACGGCCATCTGCACCCGTGACGATATCATGGTCTATCTGATCCAGCAGGGACTGGAGGAAGGAACGGCCTTTACCATCATGGAATCGGTCCGAAAGGGCAAGGGCTTAAAGCCTGAGTGGGAGGAGGAGATGTCAGCCCACGGGGTGCCCGACTGGTACATATGGTCCTGTAAAAAGATCAAGTACATGTTCCCCAAGGCCCATGCGGCGGCTTACGTGATGATGGCCTGGCGGATCGCCTACTGCAAGGTATTCTATCCGCTGGCCTATTATGCTTCCTTCTTCAGCATCCGCGCCAGCGCGTTTTCCTATGAGATCATGTGTCTGGGACGGGAAAAGCTGGAAAGCCATCTGGCAGATTATAAGAGGCGGTCCGACTCCCTTTCCAAAAAAGAGCAGGATACCTTAAGGGATATGCGGATCGTCCAGGAGATGTACGCCAGGGGCTTTGATTTCCTTCCCATGGATATCTATAAGGCCAGGGCCAGGCATTTCCAGGTCATGGGAAATAAGCTGATGCCCTCCATCAACAGCATCGACGGCCTGGGCGAGAAGGCGGCGGACTCCATCGAGGAGGCGGCCAAGGACGGTCCCTTCCTCTCCAAGGAGGATTTCAGGAACCGGACCAGGGTCAGCAAGACCATCTGCGACCTGATGGGAGAACTGGGGATCCTTAAGGACCTTCCGGAGACCAACCAGCTTTCCCTGTTCGATTTCTAACGGCTGTCCGTCCGCCGGGAGCTGTGAGAAAAAATTGCGGTCCCTCCTTGACAGAAATATCCAAAAGTGATATTTTATAGATGTACCCAGTACAGGTATAGAAAAAATCTGTTACGGAGGGAATCAATGGAGCAATATACAGTGACCGGCATGAGCTGCGCGGCCTGCAGCGCCAGAGTGGAAAAAGCGGTGTCGAAGGTTCCGGGAGTGGAGTCCTGCTCTGTGAGTCTTCTGACCAACTCCATGGGCGTAGAGGGAAGCGCAGACGCTGCCGATATCATCGCCGCCGTGAAGGAGGCGGGTTATGGGGCCTCGGTAAAGGGAAGCCGCAGCGGAGAGGACGGAGCCGGGAGCGGTCCTGCCGCCGGGGGCGCGGCCTTTGACGAGGACGCCCTGGCGGATCACGAGACTCCGGTATTAAAAAAACGGCTGTTCTCCTCCCTGGGATTCCTGGCCGTCCTCATGTATTTTTCCATGGGACATATGATGTGGGGCTGGCCGGTCCCGGAGTTTTTTGCGGACAATCATGTGGCCGTGGGCCTTCTGCAGCTTCTGCTGTCAGCGGCGGTCATGGTGATCAACCAGAAATTTTTTATCAGCGGCTTTAAGGGGCTCCTGCACCGGGCTCCCAATATGGACACCCTGGTGGCCCTGGGGTCCGCCGCTTCCTTCGGATGGAGCGTATATGCCCTGTTTGAAATGACGGAGGCCCAGTTAAACGGCGATATGGCCGGGGTCATGACGTATATGCACGAGTTCTACTTTGAGTCGGCGGCCATGATCTTAACTCTCATCACGGTGGGAAAGATGCTGGAGGCCCGGTCCAAAGGAAGGACCACTGATGCCTTAAAGGGCCTCATGAAGCTAGCCCCCAAAACGGCTGTGGTGGAACGGGACGGCGTGGAAACAGAGGTTCCCATTGCCCAGGTGAAAAAGGGCGATATCTTTGTGGTGCGGCCTGGAGAAAACATTCCCGTGGACGGCGTGGTCTTAGAGGGAGAGAGTGCGGTCAATGAAGCGGCCCTGACCGGAGAGAGCATCCCGGCGGATAAAGGCCCTGGAGATATGGTATCTGCGGCCACGGTGAACCAGTCGGGCTTTATCCGCTGTGAGGCGTCCCGGGTAGGAGAGGACACCACCCTTTCCCAGATCATAAAAATGGTCAGCGACGCGGCGGCCACCAAGGCTCCCATTGCCAAGGTAGCGGACAGGGTGTCGGGCGTCTTTGTCCCGGCGGTCATTGCCATTGCGGTCCTTACGGTCATTGGCTGGCTGGCGGCCGGGGAGACCTATGGATTTGCCCTGGCCCGGGGGATCTCGGTGCTGGTGATCAGCTGCCCCTGCGCCCTGGGGCTGGCCACGCCGGTGGCTATCATGGTGGGCAACGGACTGGGTGCGAAAAACGGGATCCTGTTTAAAACGGCTGTGTCCCTGGAGGAGACCGGGAAGACAGAGATCGTGGTCCTGGATAAGACCGGCACTATCACCAGCGGGGAGCCCCGGGTCACGGATCTGATCCCCGGGGAGGGGGTCCAGGAAGGGGAGCTCCTTTCCATGGCCTGCGCCCTGGAGAAAAAAAGCGAGCATCCTCTGGCAAAGGCCGTGCTTCTGAAGGCTGAGGAAGAGGGGCTTGCGCCGGGAACGGTGACAGAGTTCAAAGCCCTTCCGGGAAACGGCCTTACGGCCCTGGCAGAAGGAACGCCGGTGTACGGCGGAAATCTCCGGTTCATGGAGACGAAGGTCTCTGTACCGGAGGCAGCCAGAGACCAGGCCCTGGCCCTGGCAGAGAATGGAAAGACCCCGCTCTTCTTCGGTTCAGGAGAGCGTTTCCTGGGGATCATAGCCGTGGCGGACGTCATAAAAGAGGACAGTCCCAGGGCTGTGAAGGAACTGCAGAACATGGGGATCCGCGTGGTGATGCTGACCGGGGACAATGAACGGACCGCAAGGGCCGTAGGCCGGGAAGCCGGAGTGGACGAGGTCATTGCGGGCGTCCTTCCAGACGGCAAGGAAAGCGCTGTGCGGGCCTTAAAGGAGCAGGGCCGGGTGGCCATGGCCGGCGACGGGATCAACGACGCTCCGGCCCTTACACGGGCGGATACGGGCATCGCCATCGGAGCGGGCACCGACATTGCCATCGACGCGGCGGATGTGGTACTGATGAAGAGCCGCCTGTCGGACGTTCCGGCGGCCATCCGCTTAAGCCGGGCGGCCTTGAGGAACATCCATGAAAACCTGTTCTGGGCGTTCTTTTATAATGTGGTGGGCATCCCCCTGGCCATGGGGCTTTTTATCCCGGTCCTGGGGTGGAAGCTGAATCCCATGTTCGGCGCTGCGGCCATGAGCTTATCCAGCTTCTGCGTCGTATCCAATGCACTGAGGCTGAACTTCTTTGATCTGCACCGGGCAGACAGAGACAGGAAGATAAAAGCTGAAAAAAAGAAAAAGGAGAAGAAGATCATGGAAAAGACTTTAAAGATCGAGGGTATGATGTGCGGCCACTGCGAGGCCCGGGTGAAAAAGGCCCTGGAGGCAGTTCCCGGAGTGGAAAGCGCCGCTGTGAGCCATGAGGCGGGCACCGCTGTGGTGACCTTAAAGGAGGACGTGGCGTATGACGTTCTTAAAAAAGCAGTAGAGGATCAGGATTACAAGGTGATTGACTAGTTTTTGAGACAAGGAGAGAGATCGTGGACGAGAATAAGAGCACAGGAATGGAAGAATGTGAGATCAGACACAAGCACAGATCAGCAAAGGAGGAAAAAGACCTTATCAGCCGGCTGAACCGGATCGAGGGACAGGTACGGGGAGTGAAGGCCATGGTCCAGGATGAGCGGTACTGCACCGATATCCTGGTCCAGGTATCTGCGATCCAGTCGGCGTTAAACGGGTTCAGCAGGACCCTGCTGTCCAGCCATGTCAAATCCTGCGTGGTGGAGGAGATCAAAAATGGGGATGCGGATAAGGCCGTGGACGAGCTGTGCGAGACCATCCGGAAAATGCTGTAAAAAGGAATTGTCAGTAATGGTTCCGCCATGAAAAGATCCGCCTGCGCTTTTGTATCATGCAGGTGCTCAGAAGATACATGGCGGAACTGTTACAATTGTTTGAAAAAAAATGAAAAATATAGTTGACATTTTTTGAGTTTTATATTATACTTACGTCTGTGATCGAGGCGTGGCTCAGTTTGGTAGAGCGCTGCGTTCGGGACGCAGAGGTCGCAAGTTCGAATCTTGTCGCCTCGACTCCAGGGCCTGATGGTCAAGCGGTCAAGACGACGCCCTCTCACGGCGTAAACCCGGGTTCGATTCCCGGTCAGGTCACTTGCTGCTGCAGAGCTGCTGCAGCAGCATTTTTACTAGGTGCTTCCTTGGCTCAGTTGGTAGAGCGACGCATTCGTAATGCGTAGGTCGCCGGTTCGAGTCCGGCAGGGAGCTGTTTAAAGCCTTTGATTTTTCAAGGGCTTTTTTTATTTGATAGGAAAAGCTGTCCCGGCCGGGACCAGATCCAGAAATTGACCCGGTGCGGGATCTGTGATATGATAACGGAAAACAAAACGAGCCTATGAAATGGGAGGTTATTTTATGAAAGTATTTATCAGTGCGGATATTGAGGGCTGCTGCGGAGTGTTCTCAAACATCGAGACCCATAAGAATGAGGCGGTGTACGCCCCCTTTGCTAAACAGATGACAAAAGAGGTCCTGGCGGTCTGCGAGGCGGCCCATGAGGCCGGAGCCGATGAGATCGTCGTAAAGGACGGCCATGGAGATGCCTCCAACATCGATCCTCTTCAGATGCCGTCCTATGTGACGCTGATCCGCGGGAAGAGCGGACATCCCTACAATATGATGTTCGGCCTGGATCCCACCTTTGACGCCGTCCTTTATGTTGGCTATCATGCGGCGGCCGGCTGTCCGGAGTTTGCCGTCAGCCATACCTCCACTGGCAACAGCCTGTATATCACTCTCAACGGAAAGCGCATGAGCGAGTTTATGCTCAACAGCTTCACGGCGGCTTCCCTGGGAGTTCCTGTGGCCTTTATCTCCGGGGACGAGGCGATCTGCGCCGCGGCAAAGGAGCTGGTGCCGGAGATCGCCGCAGTACAGACCAAGCGCGGAGTCGGGAATGCCACCTTCTGCTGCCCGACGGAAACGGTCATGAAAGCCCTCAGGGAGCAGACGAAGGAGGCGCTGGGAAGGATCGGCCGGTGCCATGTGGAGCTTCCGGAAAAATTCGTATACGAGGTGACCTATAAGGACTGGAAAAAGGCATATCAGATGTCGTTCTTCCCGGGGATGAAGGCAGTGGATCCCTTTACCAACCGTCTGGAGACAGAAAACTGGATGGATGTGGTAACGTCCCATAATTTCGTAGTTTATTAGAAAAGGAGACGGGAGGCTATGGATCCCATCGTAAGCATCATTGTGCCGGTCTATAACGCGGAGGAGACCCTCCGGCGGTGCATCGAGAGCGTTTTAAACCAGGGATTTACGGATTTTGAGCTGCTTCTGGTGGATGACGGCAGTACGGATTCTTCGGCCGGGATCTGCTGGGAATACGAGAACGGGGACCGGAGGGTCCGGGTGATCCGCAAGGAGAACACGGGAGTATCGGATACCAGGAATCTGGGGCTTTCAGAGGCCCGGGGAACATTCGTCCAGTTTCTGGACAGCGACGACTGGATCACACCGGACGCCACCAGCCTTATGGTACGGGCAGCCAGGGACAGCGGGGCGGACATGGTGATCGCGGATTTTTACCGGGTTATCGGGGACCGGGTGGCCCATAAGGGGGACATTGAAAAGGACGGGCTTCTGAGTCTGGAGGAATTTGCCGGCTTTATGATGGAGAACCCGGCAGATTTTTATTACGGTGTTCTCTGGAATAAGCTGTTTAAGCGGGAGATCATCGCGCAGCATGGGCTTTCCATGGATAAGACCATAAGCTGGTGCGAGGATTTCATGTTCAATCTGGAGTATCTGCGCCATGTAAAGACTGTGTATGCCCTGCGGGTGCCGGTGTATTATTATGTGAAGACCAAGGGGTCCCTGGTGAGCCAGGGACTGAGCCTCACAAAGACCATCAAGATGAAGCGCATGGTCTTTGAGTATTACCACGATTTTTATAAATCGGTGTTGACGGAAGAGGACTATGAAAAGAACCGTCTGTATGTGTATCGGTTTCTCCTGGCCGCTGCCGGCGACGGAGCGGTCCCCCTGTCCATTTTTCCAGGGGCTGTCCGCCTGGGGGATGAAAGGAGCAGCGTGAACCATGACGCCCTGAGAGGCGACGGGGCTCTGCTGGACGCATACCGGGACCGGAAGCTGCTGGACCATTATGTGGAGCCGGTGGCCATCCGGTACAGCCTGACCCTGCCGGAGATCAGCCTCCTGGTCTACCTCAGCCAGAAGCCGCGGGTGGACACCTTAAAGGAGCTGGCGGATATCACCGGCATGTCCCGGGCCCGCCTGGCCCTTGCTCTTCAGAAGCTGTCCATGAAGGAGTTCATCCAGACCGGGGAGCAGGCGGACGTGGTGCTGCTTGCGGCGGCGGAGCCGGTGCTGGCGGAGCTGGGAACGGCCCGAAAGGACTATGAGATGGCAAAATATGCCGGCTTCAGTGAGGAGGAGATGATCCAGTATGCCTTTCTTTCCAACCGGATCAAGGAAAATATCTGCCGGATCCTGAAAAAAGAGGACATGCAGGTCACGGCCAGAAAAAAGAAAAAGCCGAAAGCGCCCAGAGTATAGATAAAAACTATATGGGCTGGTCAGGAAATCGGTTAATTCTATTAGACGAAACCCTGCGGGAATGATAGAATAGCTAGGGCTCGATGGAAGGAGAGATACAGATGCTGGTAGATATGCACTTACATGAATCCACATGCTCCAGCGACAGTAAGATGACGCTGGAGGAGATCGTTGCCACTGCAAGGGAACGGGGGCTGGATGCGGTCTGCATCACGGACCATGACAGCATGGGACTGAAGGAAACGGCGGAGCAGTATTCCAGGGAGACCGGTTTTCCGATCTTTGTGGGAGTGGAATATTTTTCTCTCTGGGGAGATATTACTGCATTCGGCATCGACCGCTTCCCGGACAAGCGGATCCCGGCCCAGGATTTCGTGGACCAGGTCAATGCGGCCGGCGGCTTTTGTGTGGCGTGCCATCCCTTCCGGAATAATAACCGCGGCTTTGAGGATCACCTGTGGGAGATCCAGGGCCTTCACGGGGTGGAGGTCTTAAATGGCAGTACAGATATGGAGGCCAACCGGAAGGCGCTTTCCATCTGTAAGGCAAGGAATATGCAGATGGTGGGAGCCAGCGACGCCCACTGGACCAGCCAGCTGGGAAAATACGCTACCATGGTCCCAGGGGAACCGAAAGACCTGGAGGAATTCGTGGCGGCTCTTCATAAGGGCGGTTTAAAGCCGGCTATCTATGAAGAAGGGAAAGGATATCGGATCGTGGATACCTTTTAGGGTTCTGCGCTGATATAAAAAGAAGCACAAAGGAGACAGTATTATGAAAAAGAAACTGATGGCGGCTGGACTTGCCGCAGCCGTGCTGGGCGCATCTCTGACTGGATGCCAGAGCAAGCCTGCTGAGACAACAGCGGCTGAAACAACGGCAGCTGAGACCACAAAGGCTGAAACAGAAGCGGCAGAAAAGCCCTACGAGGGGACCACGTTAAACGTGATGCTGGCCTATGGCGGCGCAGAGGCGGCGTTTGACGCCTTCACAGAAAAGACCGGGATCAAGGTCGAGTATGTGGAGATCTCCACCGGTAAAGCCCTGGCACAGCTCCAGGCCGAGAACGGGAACACCACCGCAGATATCTGGTTCGGCGGCGGCGTTGACAGCTACATTTCTGCCACAGACTTAGGATATCTGGAGCAGTACGTTTCTCCGGAGGCCGAGGCTATCAATCCGGCATACAGCGATGCAGACGGCTACTGGACAGGCCTTGCCCTGGTTCCGGCTGGTTTCCTGGTAAACAACGATGTTCTGGCAGAGAAGAACCTGGAAGCTCCCAAGACCTGGGAGGATCTGGCAGATCCCAAATATAAAGGGGAGATCATCATGGCTTCCCCCGCGATCTCCGGAACCCAGTATGCGATCTTAAACGGCACCATCCAGGCTTACGGCGAGGAAAAAGGCTGGGAAGTATGGAAGGGCATCAACGAGAATGTGGACTTCTACGCACAGGGCGGCGGCGAGCCAGGTCCCAAATGTGCGGCAGGCGAGTTCGGGATCGCAGTTCTGGCAATGACCGGCGGTACCTTTGCCATGGAAGCCGAGTATCCGGTCACTGCGGTCTATCCGGAGGATATGATCCCGTGGACACCGGCTCCCATCGCCATCTTTAAAAACTCCCAGAACAAGGATGCAGCCAAGGTGTTCGTCGACTACTTCCTTTCCAAAGAGGGACAGGAGGCGCTCCGTGAGGCAGATGCCAGGATCATGGCCCGCGGCGACGTAGCCATTCCGGAAGCCATCGGAACGGTGGACACAGAAAAGCTGATCGATCAGGACGTACTGTTATTCGGAAGCCAGAGAGAAGCGCTTCTGGAAAAATGGGCCGCCATGGTCGGTGAAAAGGATGCGAAATAATACGGCATAAAACCGGGCGGGTGAAATACCCGCCCTTTTCACATCATTGAAAACCTGACGGGAAAGGAAATATCATGAATCCACGTACAGAAAAAAGAAGATACGGCAGATACCCATGGGCAGAACTGGGAGACAGGCTGATCCTTACCCTGGTGCTGGCCGGGATCGCCCTGTTCATCCTGTATCCGATCGTTTCGGTGGTGGCCACCAGCTTTTTCAAGGACGGCCATTTCACCCTGGAATATTACAGGGAGCTGGCGTCCGGACGGAGCTTTAAGCTGATCCGGAACAGTCTGTGGGTGTCCTCGCTGTCCTCCATCCTCACCACGGCGGCGGCGTTCTTCATTGCCCTGGCCGCCTACGCAGCCCCGGGAAGGATCCGGCGGTTTTTGAGAAGATCCCTGCTTTTTACCATGATCTCGCCGCCGTTTGTATCGGCGCTGGCATATATCTTCCTTTTTGGAAGGCGGGGGCTGATCACCCACCAGCTTCTGGGCCTCAGCGTCAATCCCTATGGGTGGCACGGCATCGTGATCCTCCAGATGATCGGAAGCATTTCCTTTGCGTCCCTGATGCTGCTTCCGTCCTTTGACCATATGGACCAGAGGCTGGTCCTGGCATCCAGGGATCTGGGCGCTTCGCCGGAAAAGACACTGTTTTCTGTGATCCTTCCGTTGGTAAGGCCGGGGATCCTTTCGGTGCTGTTCACCCTGTTTACCATGAACCTGGCAGATTTTGGAACGCCCATCGTCATTGGAGGAAATTTTAAGGTCCTGGCCACAGAGGCGTACACCCAGGTGATCTCCACAGCCAATCTGGGACGGGCCTCCGCCATCAGTATCCTGATGGTTCCGGCGGCCGCCGTGGCTTTTTATTTTTATTACCAGAGCCTGAAAAAGAATGAGTCCGCAGGGGGGACGGACCGGAACGCCATGGACGGGGAACCGGCTTATACATTGACGGGAGCAGTGGCTGGAGCCGCATGGACCGTGACCGGGATGTTTTTCCTGGTGATGGCGCTGAAATACGGAAATATTTTCCTTTCCGCCTTTTCCAACACGGTCTCCGGCTCCCTTACCTTTACCCTGGATTACTTTGGAAAGCTTCCCAGGTCCCAGTGGAACTCCTTTGGCCACAGCCTGGTGTACTCCGCTGTGGCGGCCGCTGTATCCGCATTTTTGGGGATCCTTCTGTCCTACTATACGCACCGGAGAAAGATCGCCGGAATGCGGACGGCAGAATTTTTTGCCCTGCTTCCCTATATCATCCCGGGAACGTTCTTTGGCCTGGGATATGTGGCGGCCTTCAGTCATCCGCCCATGTACATCCGCGGCACATCGGCCATCATCATCCTGAACCTGGTATTCCGCCAGATCTCGCTGACCAACAAGTCGGCCAACGCCATGTTTTCGGGAATTGACAGAAAGATCGAGGATGCGGCCAGGGATCTGGGGGCCAGCCGGCTGGAGGTCCTTTTCGGGGTCATCCTGCCTTTGCTTAAGACCACCTTTGCCACCGGTTTCATTTCGATCTTCACATCTTGCATGACGTCGGTGGGAGCCATTATTTTCCTGATCTCGCCGGGAAAAAACGTGGCCAGTGCGGAGCTGTTCCAGTCCATTGAAAACGGCCGGTACGGCGTTGCCTCCGTCCAGGCGGTCCTGATCATCCTTGTTACAGTGGGGATCAACATGGCCTTTATGAGTCTGACAAAACGAAGAGAACGGGGAGGGAAATAAGATGTTTTTACAGCTAAAAGGGCTTAAAAAGATATATGAAGATGAAAAAGGCTTGAAGAACCTGGATCTGGAGATCGAAGAGGGGTCATTTGTGACGCTGTTAGGTCCCTCCGGCTGCGGAAAGACCACGACCCTGAACCTTCTGGGCGGCTTTATCCAGCCGGATTCCGGCCATATCCTTCTGGAAGGGGAGGACATCACAGGCCTTCCGCCGGAGCGCCGTCCCGTGTCCACGGTATTCCAGAGCTATGCGCTTTTTCCTCATCTGAACGTGCTGGACAATGTCTGCTACGGACTCCGGTTTTTCAGAGGGATGAAGAAGAAGGAGGCGGCTCCCATTGCAATGGAGGAGTTAAAGACTGTGGGGCTTTCCGGATATGAAACGGCCAGGATCGGAGAGCTGTCCGGCGGGCAGCAGCAGAGGGTGGCCCTGGCCCGCGCCATGGCCACAGGGCCAAAGATCCTTCTGCTGGACGAGCCCCTTTCCAATCTGGACGCAGGGCTCCGGGTGCAGCTGAGAGAGGAGCTGAAGGAGCTCCAGAAAAAGCTGGGCATCACCATGGTCTTCGTGACCCATGACCAGGAGGAGGCCCTGAGTCTTTCTGATAAGATCGTGGTCATGGAAAAGGGCGTGGCTGTCCAGACAGGGACTCCCAGGGAGATCTATTTTTCTCCTGTGAGCCGGTATGTGGCGTCCTTTGTGGGAAAGGCCAATTATATAGAGGAGAATGGCCGGGTACAGATCGTAAGGCCAGAGGACGTGTGGATGGAAATGGACCCGTCCGGCGATTATACGGTCTGGTCGGCCAGCTTCATGGGAGCCCATACACTTTATGAACTGGAAAATGGAAGCAATGTGATCAAGGCAGATCTTTTTGGACGGGAAGGAAGTCTTTTCTCTGTCGGCGACCGGGTACGGGCCGGCTGGGGAAGCAGAAAAGACGGGCCCAGAGACTGCCATTTATAAAGCATTCTGGTGATATGTCAAGAACCTTTTGAAAAAGATTTTGATGTGTCTTTCCGAAAAAAGGGTAACCTTAATA
>NZ_JAOQJF010000040.1:0-25022 GCF_025567195.1 Alitiscatomonas aceti
CGATAATTAAGCGACAGAGATACTACCAATCTCTGGAACAGGCTGCATAGGCAGTGATATCTTTGAGATAAATGTGTCAACCAATATTGACAATATCATTTTCTATCTCTCCAAAGCCCCGGGCAATCAGCGGTCTTATAACACACAATTCTGCTGACCAGCCGGGGCTTTCGCGTTTTACCAAGTCTTCATATCTAGAACCACGTCTCCAAAGCAGTCTCATCGATTCACACACAGAAACCACCTTGTGGCTGTTTTATCCCCGCTTCACCTCACACTCCTAAAGACGGGAGGAATAGAGATATCCAGTATTATCCTTTTTCTTAAATCGATAACATTGTGGATTTACAAGGGAGTATCCACGTTTTAAGTATTATTTTACGCTATATTTTTCTTGCAATTTATCTAGTATCGAAGCTATAATGTAAATAGCTTAAATCATTTGTTGGCTGGAAGGGGAGATACTGAATGGACAGTTTACTCAGCCAATTGGGGCTATATGATTTCTGGGGAACATTATTTCCCGGACTTGTGGGTATTACTATACTGATTCCCATTCTTCCAGATAGAATAACCCAGGAGAATAAACAGGTATTTTGGCATAGCTTGATTATCTATATCATTGCCTCATATTTACTCGGAATTCTGCTGCATGAAACCGGACACTGGGCTCAAGAAAAGATTTTATATAAAAAGCTTAAGAAAAATGGAGAGCCTTGCGATAATTTTTTATTGGATAATTCAGAACTGAAAATGGACGAAAAAGAGGTGTATCTGGAATTATATGTAAAATGGGCCCAGAGTAAACACCTTCCATTGACGCCTACAAGGTCTACTTGCAGACTTTTTTTCAATTACTGTGATTATTACATTCAAAGCAAAAAAAATCATGCCCAGGCATCCAGAATGCAGTCGCTATATGGTATGAGCAGGAGCCTGTTTGTGTACTTTTTTATAATGCTACCTGTTTTCTTTTATAAGCTTTATTTTGTTGCAGCTTTTATGTCCTTTGTAGTCTCCCTTATCTTTCTTAACAGAGCATACAGATTTAATCTTATTCGCTTGAAAGTGGTTATGAGAACATATTGTATTGAGCTGGCATCAAGTCAGTGAAGTTCTGCATAGAGCCTCACTGACTGCCCTCGCAGACCAGCATCAGCAAGCTTATGAGATTCACTTAGTACACCGTATCCGTTTTTTCTTCCATCCCCCGAATCACTCTCTCAATCGTCTCCTCATCCCTCTCCAGCTCATCTGCGATCTGGGAGATGGACTTTCCTTTCTGAAGCTTAGTGCGGATAAGGCTTTTTATCTCATCCTCGCGTCCTTCCAGGATTCCTTCCCTGCGTCCCTCAGTACGCCCAGCGGCATGGCCCTCCGCGTGTCCTTCTGCGATCCCTTCCTTCCGCGCCTCGGAGGCGATGGCCTTCTGCATCAGTGCCAGTTCACGCTCCTCATCATACTCAAATATACTCACTGCGATCACCTCCGCTCGGTTCCTGGAGAGGAAATCCGAAAGGATCCCCTCCCGGATGCATTCTGTGACAGCCTGGTGCACCGCCTCCTGGACCGCCATGGTCTTCGCATGAAGCCTCACACGCTCCACAAAGAGCATGTACTCTTTTAAGGTCTGGCAGGTGTCCAGAAGCTCCTTGTTCTTCCCGGGTGCGATTTTTAAAACCTTTACCTTTAGCTCCAGCCCGGGGTCCTCGGTGGGATGTTCAAAGGAATCGGAGATCTTCAAAACACAGGAATCCCCGATCTCCTTATCCCCATTGTAGAACACCACAAAATTTGGGGTGGGAATCTTTACCAGCTGGGGCGCGTAAAGAGACTGGTCCCGGGTAAGAGCCTGATATTCCTTTGCCGCGTAGAACAGGTTACGGAGCGGCATGTTGGGGTTCCAGGTGGACTGGTGCTCGTAAAGGTTCAGCTGGAAGTTCACCAGAAAAGCCACATCGTTTTTCATGTTCATGTACACGGCGTTTTCCAGGGTCACCACAGTCAGGTCCTCCGGGGAATCGTAAGACGTTCCATTTACCGCGTTGTAAAGGCTTAAAAGCCGGTCCCTGTCTTGAAACAAAAGCCGGACAGGGTGTCTTTGTAATCACGCCGGGGCTTGGGGAGCCGTGCCGGAGCCTGGACATGGTCGTTCATAGAATTCATTTGTCCTCCTTTCGCAGGAGAACCGGAGATCTCCTGCTTTTCAAATTTTAATAAGGGAAAAGCATAGATCTTCTGAAATGAATAAGAATCTCCAGACGGCCGGACCGGCCGGGAAAATAAGAAATATATGCTTTGTGCCAGTGTAGCACACTTAAAACGGCAGTGCAAGGGTGTACGGGATAAAATCTTTGTGAAACACCGGACCATGGAATAAACAGCCCACCGGGCAAGCTCCGGGCCTCAGATCTCCAGACGATTCCGTCCATCACCTCTCTTCTCCGGGCTTTTCGATCCGGATATGGCCATTTTCCAGCTGCTTCACAATATCATAGGTAAGCTTGGAAAGGGTCCGCTTCCCCCAGCCCCTTTCATCGGTATCCGTACCGCTCAGGACCTGCTTCAGCTCCTCTCGGCTGCGGAACAGGTGATCAAATTGTTCGTAAAGATCCTTGATCCTTTCAGGCGTGTACATGGCCTGCCGCCTCAGGATATCGCGGATATAGTCCTTATGCATGTCATAGTGCTCATTCAGATTAAGGGCACCCATCTGTTTCTCTACCACAGCTTCCTTTCTGGGCGGTATTGGTCGATTTTTTTCAACCCCCAGCGAAAACTCTCCTGTACCGTCGTGGAGGATTTTCACCCAGTCGTCGCCGTTCTTCGCCTTGATCTGGAAACCCATATCATAGCTGAAGCCCTCATCATACGGGTATAGGATCGGATCCTTCATGGTATCCAGCGGCCCTTTAGCCGCATTGCAGACCGCGCAGCAGGGAACCAGGTTATACAGGGAGACGGCCAGATACGGATAGAGGTCCCTGGGATAATAATGGTCCATCTGGGGCCTGGATTTTCCGCTGGCCAGTGTGAATGTATACTGGCGGTTGCAATATGGGCATACTGGAACATCCATGAGCTGGAGGATCGTGTTCAAGACCTTCCGCTTAGAAAGATTTTCATACCGGAAAGCCTCAGATAAAAGCTTCTTTTTACGCTTCCTGATAATCCCGGACTGCCAGATATAATCCTGAAGGGCAGAACGGTCTGCCAGAAGCAGCCGCTGTACCTCTGCTTCATTGACCGTATGCTCTGCGTCATCATGATACAGACTGCGGTAAAGCACCGGACACACCTCATCCAGGAGGTTCCGCACCTCTTCCTTGGCCAGTGTATGGAAAAGGCCTGTGGGGGCATTCCTGGCGTCTGCAAGAAACTCGCGCTCGATCCGATCTCTGTTTTTGTTAGAAATCCATATCCGGATCGTTGATCATCTCCTCCAGTTCCCGGATTGTCTGGTCCAGCTCCCTCCGCTGCGCCTTCAGCCGCTGAAGGGCAGAGGAAAGCGCCGGGTCAGTCCGCAGCGTTTTTTTCATGGTGTAGTTTATTCCTTCATTGCTTTCTTCCAGGGCATGCTCCAGCTTTTCTCTTAAAAGTCCCTCTCCAACATAGGAAATGACCGTTTTTATATCACTGATTTCATTATTGCCGTTTCTCTGTGTCAGCAGCAGCTCCGCGATGGTCCCAAGCTTTTCCTGGGCAAACGCCCCCATGGTCCCGCATTCATCCAGAAAGAATGAGTCCATGTAGAGTGTATGGATGTGGTTTCCAAAGGTCTGGATGCCGCCAGTCCGTGAGGATATATGTCCGTCCTCGTTCTTCCTTAAATAACAGACGCTGTTAGGAGGAAAATCCGACAATATGACCGGCGAATGGGTCGTTATGATGAGCTTTATATTTATCATAGGAAGAAAGTACCTGCGGCAGAAAGCGGTCAGCCATTTCATATACATCCGCTGCCATCTGGGATGCAGCGACAGATCAGCCTCATCAAGGATCAGGAGCAATGTATTGCAATCCGGAGTCTGTCCGTTGGTTCTGCCGCTTTCCTTCTTTAAATCCTCCCAGATCCCATACAGATCCGCCCAAAGCGACAGAAGGGCATTTTCCCCGGAGGAAGCACCAAAGGAAAAGCTTAAAAACGGAAAGGCATAGCTCAGTCCCTCATAATGGAACAGGAGCTTTTCCATAAATAACCGGTTTTCCTGCCCGGGTATGATCGAAAGCTCCGGCGTTCCCTTATTTTCCAGCTTCCGGATCACAGCCTCATTTTCTTCCAGCCAGGAGATGAAGTCCCGGGTCTGATGAATGACAAGGACAGCAATGAGGGAATGTCCCATCAAGGCCTGCCCCAATTCTTCCAGAAATTTTTTCGCATATCCGAAGAGTCCGTACCGCTCTGCGCAGTCCTCCGATAAGAGATATGCATCTGGCAGGCGTTCCAGATCCACTCTGGCAGGAGACGGGACCACGGAAGGTATGCATGCTTCCCTGATACAGCCCAAAAGCACAGCTCTTACTATGTAAGCGCTCCAGGAATGCCTGAAAAGCCCGGGAAGCTTCTGAAATATGCGTTCCATCTGTTTCAGCCTTTCGTCAGCATCTGGAGGAGCGGACACCGTATGCCTCTTCAGTTCCTGAAAAATATACTTTTCTAAATAACTCACATCGGCAGCAGCAATCTGAATGTACTTTGGAATGGGGATTTCCAGCTCTGGAGCTTCTTCCGGATGGTAATTGCAGAGCAGATGAACGATTTTATAAAGTTCCCTGTCATAATAGATCCGGATCGGGTTTTTATCCAGGCCGTTATAGTGCATTTCATAATCTATTTGGGAATGGCCTGACAGAAGATTTCCAAGAGAGAAGTCATAGCTGCACTTTTTGAGGTTTTCAAAATCATGAAAGCTGAGCGAGTGATGGAAATATGCCGTTTTCATATTTTTTAGAGCTGCTTTTTCAGAAGTCCTGCCGCGGCCAGACCGGTGATCCGGGCTGGCTGGAAGATATTCAAACAGCAGCTCTCGCTCTGCATTGATCTTCGGTTTTTCAAGTTCCTGGCTGTAAAATACAAACAGCCGCTTCTGTTCTTTATGATCGGTTCCTTCAAAAACCATGATGCATGATCCTGTTTCTTCTCCATTTGTAAACCGTCGAAGATCATCCAGAATGAGATTCATGAGTCTGGTTTTCCCAGCCCCGTTATCACCGACAATGGCAAAGCAGTCCAATGCATAGTCCCATATGGATCCGCCCCAGAAGGATTCCAGATAATCGGTATTTTTCTGGACCGTCAGACGACTCTGGGACTGGATATAGGACATTTTATAGGCTCCGCTTAAAATGATCCCCTGGTTTTCCTCTGTCTGAAACCGGTTATCCCAAAGAAACAGCAGATTTTTCAGAATATTCATAGGCCTTCCTCTGCATTCTATTTTTTGTCTAATATTGTCATATAATATAAGTTTAAAGAAAAATACAAGAAAAGTCAATAAAATAAAGAAAACTTTCATATAAATCAAAAAGGACAGAACCCATTTTCATAGATCCTGTCCCTTTTAAACCATTCCTATTCAATTTTCGTAGAGGTACGCAGGGGGGTCTGTGGCCTAAGCTCTATCCCTGTACGCACTCTCTGATGATCCGTTCCATTTCCCCCATCTTTTTCATTACATCCCTGGCCATGTTTAACTGGCACCGGGTCCGCACCAGGTTATGCTCCGGGTACTCTGTCCGGAAGTACACGTTTCCCAGAAGGTAATCATCCAGGAACCGGGAAGCCAGCTCCACAGCCAGGGTAAACACGCTGAGCGGCAGCGTCCGGATCTCGTCTGCTGTCAGGGTGTCCCGGGTCTGGGAAAGAAAGCCTCTGGTAAAGGCAGAGAACAGCTCCATGCTGCAGCCAGCCTTTTCGTACTCCCTGGAGTCCTCCGCCACATAATTGGCGCCGAATCGGATGGCGTCGCCGAAATCATGGCCCACAAGACCGGGCATCACCGTATCCAGATCGATGATGGTCAGAGCCCGGTTGGTGTTCCGGTCGAAAAGGACATTGTTGATCTTCGTATCGTTGTGGGTCACCCGGATGGGGAGACGGCCTTCCCTCTGCATCCGGGCCATTTCACAGGCCTGGCTGCTGACAGACCGGATATAAGAAAGCTCCTCCCTCACAGACCCGGCCAGGCCCAGAGGATCTTTTTCTGCATCCTCAAACAGCGTCCTCAGCCGTTCCGGCGTGTTGTGGAAATTGGGGATCGTTTCATAAAGCTGTTCCGCATTAAAATCCGCCAGATTTTTCTGGAAACGGCCAAAGGCTTCTCCGGCATGCTGGAGCACTTCTGTGTTTTCGCAGGTGTTATACGTCACAGACGGGATATAATTATACAGCCGCCAGAAGGCGTCGTCCGCATAGATATACGTTTTCCGGTCGGCAGTATGGTGAAAGTGGAGAGGGATCCCCTCAGTGCTCTTTGCCCGGATATGCTCCGTAACCAGGTCGATATTATGCATGACCTGCTCGGGCTTTCTGAATACAAATGTGTTGACCTGCTGGACAATGTACGACTTTAGTGTGCCTTCCTCTCGTCTGTATGTAACCTTATACGTCTTATTCACATTTCCCACAGGAATCAGCTCAGATTCCACATAGCTTCCCTGGATCCGAAAGCTGCGGCAGATGTCCCGCAGACGCTGTTCCATTTCCATGCTCATGTTCCTCCCAATGCTCTTTTGTTTTTAGTCCGTCCCTAATTTTATCATCATCCCCGGATGAATGCAAGGCGGAATGGCTCTTCCAACCATGATGAAAATGGCGGAAATTCGTGTGATTTTATCCCGTACACCCTTGCGCCGCCGTTTTAAGTGTGCTACACTGGCACAAAGCATATATTTCTTATTTTCCCGGCCGCTCCGGCCGTCTGGAGAGTCTTATTCATTTCAGAAGATCTATGCTTTTCCCTTATTAAAATTTGAAAAGCAGGAGATCTTCCGTTCTCCTGCGAAAGGAGGACAAATGAATTCTATGAACGACCATGCCCAGGATCCGGCACGGCTCCCTAAGCCCCGGCGCGACTACAAGGATACTCTGTTCCGGCTTCTGTTCCGGGACAGGAACAGGCTTTTAAGCCTTTACAATGCGGTAAATGGAACGTCCTGCAGCTCCCCGGAGGACCTGACTGTGGTGACCCTGGAAAACGCCGTGTACATGAACATGAAAAACGATGTGGCTTTTCTGCCAGACCTTAAAAGAGTATATGCTCTTTGTGGAACGGGTGCGGCTCCATGCAAAGACTATGACGGTCGGGGCGGCAGTACACCGGGCTGTCACAGAATGCATCCGAGAGGGGATCCTTTCGGACTTCCTCTCCCAAAACAGAGCGGAGGTGATCGCAGTGAGTATATTCGAGTATGATGAGGAGCGCGAATTGGCGCTGATGCGGAAGGCTATCGCCTCCGAGGCGCGGAAGGAAGGGCACGATGCAGGACATAAGGAGGGACGTGAGGATGAGATAAAAAGCCTCATCCGTACTAAACTCCAAAAGGGAAAATCCATCCCTCAGATTGCGGATGAACTGGAGCGGGATGAGATGACGATCAAGGCGTTGATCCAGGGGATGGGGGACGAAGCAGAATAGAATACAGAAAGGCGGGAACAGACCCATTTAAGGATTCCATTCCCGCCAGAAATACTGCCCCTGTTCGGTTATACGACCTCGTAAAAGGTATCCGGATGCTCCGGATCGAAGGCCTCGTTGGCCCACATGACCGTCACCAGATCGTCGGTCTGGGACAGGTTGATGATATTGTGGGTATAGCCTGGCAGCATGTGAACGGCCTGGATCTGCTCCCCGGATACCTCAAATTCCCGGATCTCGTCCGTGCCGATCTTCCTTTCCTGGATCAGGCCATGGCCGGAAACCACCATAAAAAACTCCCACTTGGAATTATGCCAGTGCTGGCCCTTGGTGATCCCGGGCTTACTGATGTTGACGGAAAACTGTCCGCAGCCCGGGGTTTTTAAAAGCTCCGTGAAGCTGCCGCGGTCGTCAACGTTCATTTTCAGCGGAAAGATGGTCTTTTCCATTGGAAGGTAGGAGAGATAGGTGGAATACAGCTTCTTTGCAAAGCTTCCGGCCGGGATCTCCGGCATCAGAAGTGTGGACGGCTGGGCCGTAAACGTTTCTAAAAGCTCCACGATCTCCCCCAGGGTCACATGATGGGAGACAGGGGCCGCACAGTATGCTCCCTGCTCATCAAATACTGTGGTCACACCGTCGAACCCGCAGCGGTGCTCATGGCCCTCCAGGGCGTCCAGCAGCTCGTTTACCAGATCGTCGATATAAAGCAGCTCCAGCTCTGTGGACGGATCGTTGACATGGAGCGGAAGGCCGTTGGCCATATTGTGGCAGAAGGTAGCCACAGCGCTGTTGTAATTGGGGCGGCACCATTTTCCAAAGAGATTCGGGAATCGGTAGACCAGTACCTTAGCTCCCGTTTCCTCCGCATACCGGAAGAACAGCTCCTCCCCGGCCTTCTTGGACCGGCCGTACTCACTGTCTCCGAAGCGGCCTGAGAGCGTGGCCTGGATCGAGGAGGCCAGCATCACCGGAGCCGTATTTCCATGGCTCCGGAGTGCGTCAAGAAGCTCCGATGCAAAGCCAAAATTTCCCTCCATAAATTCCGTCTGGTCCTTGGGGCGGTTGACTCCGGCCAGATTAAATACAAAATCAGCCGAAGCGCAGAACATGTCCAGTTCCCCCCGGGTGTTCTGGACATCATATTCATAGATCGCATCAATTTTTATGCTGGGCCGCGTGCGGTCCTTTCCATCCCGGATATTCTTTAAATTCTCCACCAGGTTCCGTCCGACGAAACCGCTGGAGCCTGTGACTAATATATTCATTTATATCGTCTCCTGTGATTTATAAGCAGATCTGCCTGCAATGAATTAGGGAGACGATAAATCGTCTCCCCATAAGATGGTAGTTGTAAGTTTTGGTTGTAAAAAGATTTTAAAAGGTAGTTGTAATAATTAATTGTAATGGATGGCTTAATACTATCATATCTATTCAGCCATGTCAACCGCTTCCCGGATCGATTCCGCCTCATCAACAGAGGTAATTTCGTCCATGATCTTTGCCCATTCTTCATCTGGCTTTACAATAAGGCGGGAATTCATATACGCCCACTCAACAGGAAGAACTGTGACGCCCTCATAGTATTCCTTAGCGCTGCTTTTTATTTTATTTAATACAAGAGCCAGTTTAACCGGTGCGCCTGGAAAATATAAAGGAGCCAGAAGCTGGATCTTATTTTCACCAGTTTCTGTGTTATGGTAATAAAAAGGCAGAGCCAGCTTAAAGTTCCTCTTTAGCTTCTTTTCCAAAGTCACTTTTGCTGCATCCAGAAGGACATTGATCAGCTCTTTGCTGTTGTAACCAGCTTCAATAAAACGGTCAAAGTTATCGTCGATAATATGCTCTTTTCTCATATTTAATTCAAGCGTATTATCATAGATCAGATCCTTAACATTGTTGCAGTAGTCAGCCAATGGAGGAAGCTCAGAAAAGTTCGTTGTAAAAAACTTATCCGTCTCCTTGAAAAAGCCATTGAAAAACCACGGCTGTTTTCCAGACATTTCATTGACGGCAAAAATTGCAACAATTTCCTGGTTATAAACCGTCAGAAGCCCTGTATTCATGCACCGGTATTTTCCGTCCGCTGAGGAAATGATCTTCCCTTCCTCGTCTAAGCGGTTGTACGTATACTGTATGTAATTTCTCAAGATACGGTATGGATCTTTATCCTGAATTCTTTTGTATGTCCACTTTTCCGGCTGGGCCATCCGGGCAAGCATTTCCAATTTCTGATTGTATTTTTCTGCGGTCCCAAGAAAAACATCTTCAAGTATAGTTCCCATATTTTCGCCCTCCTTTGAGAAATGATGCTACAATCCCTATTATATAAAAACAGGCATTGGGACGCAAGGGAAAACTATTTTTGATCAGAAAAAGGATCAAAACTTCCTCCACACCATTTTATCCACCACGCCCGTATAGGACTGGATGATCTTTACCACCTTGGCGGATACGTTTTCCTCCACGTAATCCGGCACAGGGATCCCATGATCTCCATTCTGGTTCATGGTCACTGCCGTATCCACGGCCTGTAAGAGACTCTTTTCATCGATCCCGGCCAGGATAAAGCACGCCTTGTCCAGCGCCTCCGGGCGCTCTGTGGAGGTGCGGATGCACACCGCAGGGAACGGATGGCCCACTGAGGTAAAGAACGAGGATTCCTCCGGCAGCGTCCCAGAGTCGGAAACTACACAGAAGGCGTTCATCTGTAAACAGTTATAATCATGGAAGCCCAGGGGCTCATGGCGGATCACCCGAGGATCCAGGGCAAAGCCGGACGCCTCCAGACGTTTTCTGGACCTGGGGTGACAGGAGTAGAGCACCGGCATGTCATACTTTTCCGCCATCCTGTTGATGGCTGTAAATAGCGAGGTGAAATTTTTCTCCGTGTCGATGTTCTCCTCCCGGTGGGCGGAAAGAAGGATATATCTGCCCTTTTCCAGCTTCAGCCGTTCATGGATATCCGAAGCTTCGATCTCTGCCAGATTATTATGAAGGACCTCCGCCATGGGAGAGCCGGTCACATATGTCCGCTCCTTTGGGAGACCACAGTCCGCCAGGTACCGGCGGGCATGCTCGGAATACGCCATATTCACGTCCGAAATAATGTTCACGATCCTGCGGTTGGTCTCCTCTGGCAGGCACTCGTCCTTGCACCGGTTTCCCGCTTCCATGTGGAAGATGGGAATATGGAGCCGCTTGGCACCGATGACCGATAAACAGGAATTGGTGTCACCCAGGACCAGGACTGCATTGCCGAATGAGCCTGTACCACCGATGATCATTAGGGGGGGAATGGTGACATGTTGATTATGCTTCAGTTTTGGAATTATGCATAAAAAGAAAGTTTAACAAAATAGGCTTGTTTTTACGCATTTATGGAAAATAGATTTCGACGTATTATAAGAATATCCCCTCGCTAAAAAATTTCCGCACTCCACTCGCCCCAGCGTTATGGGGACCATCAGTTGGCTATTTTTTACTTAATCAATAATTCTCTACTTACGGACTCTATATTTCTACAAACAGTTTCTCTGACCATCATTTCAACTAATCTGTCTTGAATATAACTAAGCATATTATTTCCGATGTTAATTATTTTTCCAAAGAAGCCCCCCATGCCAACGCATTTAAAATTTCTTGGAAAGACCCAAATAATGCGCCTGTCACAATGAGCATTACAAGAGACATAATAGTTTTCAAAGCGATCAAAAAAAATACTGCCCATAGTTCTAAAAATCGCAAACTAATTTTATAACCTATAAAAGTCAACAGTAAACATTTCCTGGAATATAATATAGCTTGATTATAAGAATTTTCTGGAAAGTTACGCAACAAAAACACTTCTCCAAAATCAATTATAGAATCCTGTAAAGCAACTGATACTACAAAAGCCCTCCTACTAACAGGAACAAAAAATGGCAACTCACTATCAACCCATACAATTTTTGCCTTATAAGGATATTTCCCATTTTTTTTAAAATATATATGCTTTATATAATTATCTATTGCAATTTTAATCTCGGCGTTATTGGGAAGAGGATTGCCTGCAAAAACAAAGCGTAATACAAGAAAATCTCCCATTCCAAAACAATACTCCGATTAAGATTAGCTGAAATAGGACTACTAAGAAATAAAACTTAATTCCCCAAATAAAGTAAAATGGCAACCCAATTATTAGGATATTTACAATTGTTAACAATATTTTTTTCCCATATGTATCTTTTTCCTTCTGCTTTTTCTTGTATTGGAATATCCTAAAACTCTCGTTGGTATCCGGAATGAACCTTGGTAGATTTCTGTTCACAATCCGGACATCTAATCGATCCCTTGGTAGAATAAATCTTTAATAAAATCTTTTCATTCTTTATAATACTTTCGCTACATTTTAAATTCTTATCCAATTGCTTTACAATAGCCTGTTCCATAATAATCATCTAAGATGATTCTAACAGTTTTTCACAGAACATTCAACTAATATATGAAAAGAGTTTCATGAACTTAGGAAACAAAAACTCAAATTCCATTCTTCCACTCCCGAATCATCTGAGGACGAAATTCAAAATCCTGCCTGTTCTTTTCCACCATAGTAGTCAAAAGCAATCTCGCAAAAAATAAGAGAATCGCAGACAAAGCAATAAAACCGCTGACAATTAGTGATACAGACTATAATTACTAGTTCTATTTTCAAATATTCAATAAATCACACAATAAACTTTTAAGTTTATAGAGCAAAAGTTTTGTTTCCTTTTTCCAAATCGCATATCCTAAAAAATAAATCAGGAATGCTACCACAACTGAAATTACACAATTCCAAAGAATCTGCAACATCAAACTCTCCATTACTGCTAAGCCGCACATCCATTTTGCACTCACTAAACTTCCCAAATTCAACACAACTAACCATATTTGTTCGCAAAAATATACTTTTACATTCCCCTTCAATACTCTTTTAACCACCAAAAACGGATACGTATAGCCAAAAAGAATCATAGAACTAAGAATCGTCCCCATAAAAATTCCAGCTAAGCCATATCGCTTCAACAAGATAATAGAAGCAGCAATATTTACAGCTGATTCAATAAGCGGAATAAAACGATCCTCGTATAATATGCCTGCCGCATCCTTAAAAATCCCAAAAACACATCGCATTCCCTGAATAAAAAAATTACAGGCTAACACAAACAAGGTGAATTCCGAAACAATATATTCTTTGCCAAACAAAAGTGACACCAAGGGCGTCGCCACACAGTATATACCAACTCCGGCACAATGATGAATAAATACGTTGAGTATTTGCATTTCTTTGAAAATACTACGACTTTTTTCTTCATTATGCTCTGCCAACATGTGACCAACGCTCGCTGTAGTTGCCGACATAATTTGATTACAAATATTCTTAATTGAATTGATGATTAGAGAATAATTTGAATAAATTCCAACTGTCATTAATCCAAAAAACTTTGAAATCAGAATATTATCGGTCCCCAAAACAATAAAACCACCTATTTTATGGAAAGCAGCACCCTTTACCTTTTGTTTTATATCGTCAAGTATTTCTTTTTCCAGCGAAATCGAATCATTTCCCTTCAAAAATGGATACTTACGATTAGCCAATCCATTAATTAAGAAATTCTCAGCCAATCGACTTATCACCATCACAGCAAGATAGCAAATAAAATCTCGTGTGCAGAAAAGTACAACAATCTGGCCAATTTTTGAAAAAAACTGGTATAGTAAATCACACAACAGCACTAAATAATTCTTTTGATCCGCAATTAAAATAGAACGTTTGAATGTAAACAGATACGATAATACTACATCTGCCAAAAACCAGATATACAAAAACCATAAGGGATACAAAAGAGTATATCCCTGAATAAACATATTCAAAAATGGTATTACTAATAATCCGAATATCAAAACTGCCATTGCAATCGCATAATAACATTTCCGATAAAAATTCATAAGCGATTTAACGGCTTGTAAGTTTCCCTCTGATAACGGACGGTACAAATGATAAATGATGGCTGTACCTATTCCAAGCTCCGCAATAGAAAGCATAGACAGTATGTTACCAAACAAACTATTGATGCCTTGATATTCAATTCCCAAAAAAGCTATGACAGCCTTACGATTCACAATACCCAGTAAAATCGTGATGAAGTAATATAATAAGCCCGCCAACGAATTATAAAAAGAATTTCTTGTCTTCATATTATTATCCCTTATTTATCTTTTTCCGTCCCCCTTTCATCTAAAATATCTGCAATTCTCTTACATGCAAAACCATCTCCATAGGGATTACTGGCCTTGCTCATGCGTTCATACTCATCTTTGTCTTCCAACAGTTGCTTAAATGCATAATAAATTGTCTCTTCTTCCGTTCCCACAAGCTTCAATGTTCCTGCTGCGATTCCTTCTGGACGCTCTGTGGTATCTCGCATCACAAGTACCGGTTTTCCAAAAGATGGAGCTTCTTCCTGAATTCCACCGGAATCTGTCAAAATCATATAGGAATGAGCAAGGAAATTATGAAAGTCAAGTACGTCAATGGGTTCAATGATACGGATCCGCTCATCCCCACCCAAAATTGCATTGGCCGTTTCACGTACCACTGGATTCATATGGATCGGATAAATGGCTTTTACGTCTGGATGTTCATCGCAGACCCTGCGAATGGCCCGGAACATATGCTTCATCGGCTCACCAAGATTTTCCCGACGATGAGCTGTGATCATAATAAGTCTGCTTCCTTCTGCCCAATCAAGCTGCTCATGTCGATAATCATTACGAACTGTGGTTTTCAATGCATCGATTGCCGTATTTCCCGTTACATAAATAGATTCCGGCTTTTTTCCCTCTTGAATCAAATTTTGTCTCGACAATTCTGTCGGGGCAAAATTATAAGATGCTATAATACTAACCGCCTGACGGTTAAATTCTTCCGGATAAGGAGAATAGATATTATAGGTTCGTAGTCCCGCTTCTACATGCCCCACCGGAATCTGCAAATAAAAACAAGTCAATGCTGTGACAAACGTCGTGGAAGTATCTCCATGAACAAGTACAACATCTGGCTTTTCAATTTCTAAAACTTCTTTAAATCGGTTCAAAATATTCGTTGTCACATCAAACAGCGTCTGACGTTCCTTCATAATGGACAAATCATAATCCGGTATCACCTGGAAGGTTTCTAATACCTGATCCAACATCTGGCGATGTTGTCCGGTAACACAAACAACTGTTTGAAGATTTTCTCTCGTTTTTAGTTCATTCACCAATGGGCACATTTTAATCGCTTCGGGGCGAGTGCCAAAGACCAACATAACTTTTCTCTTATCATGTTCTTTACGTTCCATCACATTTCTCCACTACCGACTTTTTAAACTATTTTCATAATATTCCATACAAATCAATGCCTTCCAAATATCATACCTGGCATTTTGAAATGAATAAATGTACATTATTTCTATCTGGGTAAGTTCCTTCTCGTAACCTTTCGGCATTTTATCTATAAGCCTATGAAGAGTGTAAGATGCTAATTGAAATGCAACCAAATGATATCTTTTATTAAGTCTACAAAAAGTCATCATCCCCATTTCTCTAAGAGTTACCTTTAAAATATTGGCATCAACTTTCATATTCTCATGATACATAAATTCCAATGTAGCATATGCCAAAAATACCTGATCTAATTGTCTGGGTAAAGCAATATTCCGTCCATACTCTTTCGTTAACGAATTTACATTATCTTGCCTATAATTATACAACGGCAACCCTACATACGCCCCAACTCGAACTTCATGGAAAATAAGATGTGCCATCATCATATCTTCATGTTTATATCCTTCTGGAAAACGAACAGACACCCACATTTTTCTTTTAAAAACACTCCCCCAAGGAAATGCCAAATATAACATATCCTCTCCCAAGCCATTCTGATATTCTTTCTTTATATTGTCATACCGATGCTCAACCGTCTTCTTCCCGTCAGAATACACTTTATAAAAATTACACTTTACCATATCTGCATCTGTTTCCAAAGCCCTGTCCATTAAGAGTTGAATATATGTTGGCTCTAAGAAATCATCTGCATCCAAAAAAGTAATGTATTTTCCAGTTGCCTGCTCTAAACCAGCATTTCGAGCAGAAGATACGCCCCTATTTTTTTGATGGATCACTTTAATTATATCGTTCTTCAAAGCATATCCATCGCAAATTATACCGCATTTATCCGGACTTCCATCATCCACTAAAATAACCTCATAACTATAATTGGTTGCCTGTCTCAAAACGGAGCAAATGCATTCATCTAAATAATCCTCTACTTTATATACCGGTATAATAATAGATAAATCTACAAAAGAATCAACCACAAGCTTTTTGGACGAATAATCATACGGAAATTTATAATCATATCCCGCATCAGCAGCTTTTTTGATAATATCTTCAATATTTAACGATTTGCGTTTTCCCCCCCGTTTTTCTAACATGTAAACAACCTTCACATATCGTCTTAATCCCCACACAATTAATTTCTTTACTTGTTGTTTTATAACTTTCATTCTTCCCCCGCACAATAGAACATTCGTAAAATCGATACATTATTTTGTCCAAACCAATAAAAGTTTAATCAGTCTTTTCATGTTCCGAACAAAACCAAATCTATATATGTTATATAAAAAATGCTTTAAATTTTGTCTTATTTCGTTCTTTAAGTTGTTTTTCTGTTGATTATTCCCCCCCCACACCACAAAGAATCTATTGCAAGAATCACAATCTTCATTTTTGCAATTCTCAAACACTTTTTATTAAGATTACACTCCTGCATAATCTTCTTCAATGCAGTAATATATTTTAACTCTCCATTTTCATCATATAATTTGTCTAATTGATGCGTTACACTTCTATCATTCAACATATAGCAATAAAGAGGTTCCTGAACATATGCCAATTCTGCATCTTGTATATTTGATAAAAGCTTTATATTATAATGAGTATCTTCACAGTAAGATAGCATTGTATCAAAGGATATTTTTTGAGCCACATCTGCCCGGTAATACCTATTCCACACACTTCCCATCGTACTATTGTCACCTAGGGTTCGCATAATAGTATCTTCTATTGTCAGCCGTTCTTTTTTCAACCCTTTATACTCTTTTTGTATACCGCTTTGGTTCTCTCTCCCTACATAAAAAGCGCTCAAAACGCCAATAATATCGGGGTTATCTAAAAAAGCCGAAAGGACTTTTTGCATTGAATTCGGTTCTAAAAAATCATCCGCATCACAAAAACCAATAATATCCCCTGTTGCCATTAATAATCCTAAATTACGGGCTGCAGAAACACCTATCTTCGGACTCACTGCAAATTTTACGCATTCATATGCTTCAACATATTTTTGACAGATTTCTTTCGAATCGTCACTTGATCCATTTTCAATCAAAATGCACTCAAAATTTTTATATGGCTGATCTACTATGCTTTTTATACACCTATCTATTGTTGTCGCAGAGTTATGAACGGGAACAATCACAGATATTTTCAATGAACAAGGCATACAGACATACTCTCTCTTTTTAACAATATTTTCGAAACGCTCTTTTCATTTTAACAAGCAACTGGCTTATATTCGGCCCAAGCTTATTCAAAATCATATATTTATATTTTATTTTTTTCGGAATCCAAGAGCCATCAAAATGATGAATCGTATAAGTATTCGACGTTAAATGCAGCTTTTTCGTAACTGGATCTTTGGGACAAAAATAGTCACTGGGAAACAATGTAAAATCTGCTACCGTTTGCTTGGTATTATTTTGTACCAAGCCATATTTTAATAAGGTATTTGTGATTCTCGTTACATTTGTCGTTAAATCAAAGCTCCCGTCCGCTTTCACAAAGTGATCATTTTCATAATCATTCAGTAACTCCTGAAATAACGGATGACCAGCCCGACAGGCCATGAGGCCTGTCGAGATTTGAGTTTCGGACTCAAATCCCGACACACCATTATAGGATAAAATTGGATCCAATGTTTTCAAAACTTCAACATCTGTATCCATATAAATTCCACCATAATGACACAATACATACAGACGTACAACATCTGTAATAAACGCCCATTTTTGCGCCTGATACGCTTCCTGAACATAGGCATTAAAATTCAAATCAAAATTCGTTTCATTCCATTCTATGATTTCATAATCCGGGCAATATTCTTTCCAACTGGCAATACATTTCTGTGCAAGCGGCGGAAGCGGATTGCCTCCAAACCAGCAATAATGAATAACTTTAGGTATACTCAATCTTTTCTCACCTCACAAACAATAATTTATATACAGAACGCACTATTTCTGAACTAAGTGCATTCATACACGCAAACCCCTTTGTTTTCAAAGAATTTCGTGAAAAACATAAAAATGAAAATAAATGCTTACGAATCATATTACATATGTATTGCTCCGTAATTTCGTCATAATAATCCGCCTGTACCATTTTTTCCATACAGCGACAACAACTATATACAATACTCCCCTCTGCAATTTTGCTTAATTGTAAATCATATGATTTCATAAACTCATACCGTTGCAGAGATGCTTCTATGCTATCCAAATGCTTTAGTGAAAAACTTTGATGTATGATACTGGATGCAACCTGTCGATACCAATAAAAAGAACGGTTCAACAAAACCGTTCTTCTTGATAGTGCAACCAATTGATATGTTGTAAAAACATCTTCATGATATTTTCCAACCGGATAACGAATACTCTCAAATAATTTTCTGGAGTACAACTTTCCCCATGCTGTAGTCGTGTAATTTTTATTTTTAAAAAACTGAACCATTTGCTCTTTAAACTCAAATATAGCTAGTTGAGAATTTTTCTCTTCCGACAATTTTTGTCCGCTCTCATCACAGTAAACCGTTCCACAAGCAACAATATCTGTCATATCATCCAACTGCTCAACCATTAATTCTATCATACAAATATCAATAAAATCATCGCTATCAATAAAGGTAATATATTCTCCTGTTACCAAATCAATACCTGAATTTCTCGCTCCAGAAAGGCCTTGGTTTTCTTGATGAATAACTCGAATCCGATTATCTTTTAAGGCATATTGATCACAAATAGTTCCACACTGATCCGGTGAACCGTCGTCAACTAAAATAATTTCTAGATTCTGATATGTCTGTGACAAAACAGACTCTAGGCAAGTACCTAAATATGGTTCAACTTTATATACCGGAACAATTATAGATATTTTAGGTTGTATCTGCATATTTACAATTCAACCTCCGCTCTTCATAACAACTAATTTGAAGATGACTTAAGAATAGTACAATAAAAATGCTATCCCACCCAGGCGCTTCTGCCACCATCACAATGAGTAACGAAAAAATAATAGTCAATGTCAAAGAAGCATCTACATTTGACATAAACCTATTTAATTTTTTTACTCCGTACGTAATTAAAAATATCAACAACAATAATGAAACCAAGCCACTTTCATATAACATTTGAATATACTGATTGTGTCCAGAATACCACGCATCGATATCAGGTGCATCAATTCGATCTGCTATTACATGAAATACATTACTAGTTACAGCAATTCCATATCCCCAAAATGGAGATTGTTTAATTAGTTCTAGCGCAGTATCCCAAATATATGTTCTCGAAGTCAAAGTAATATTTTTATGCAAAATGGTTTCTATAAAAAAAGCAAAATGCTCATGAATTCTAAAAATCACAATCCCCATATTTAGCAAGGGATACAGCACCAAAACAGCTACACTCAATATTTTTCTTAAACATTTTCTTTCAAAACCAACAATGGCAAGCAAAACAAAAAATGTTATAGCTAACAAATTACTACTTGATTCTCCATATAATATGCATATAATTGACATTCCCAGATACAGTTTATAGCGTATATCGTGTACACCATAATAAAAGCAGATGGAAAGCAATCCTATTGCAAAAACAATGTACATTTGATTTCGGCCAGAAAGAAAATATATATACTCTCCCCAATATAATTCCGATAATGGTAACAGCATAAATTCCACAAGCGTCAACACGAAACATACATTTGCAATTGCTTTCATTAAAATTCGTGCACATCCACATTTTATTTGAATTTCTATAAACATTAAAAAACTTACAAGTGGATAAATCCGTTGAATAATACTATAATAATTACCACTCCCTAATATAGTAGCAATAAACAAAACAACGGTATATATAAAAACCCAAATAATACTTAGTGATATTTTTTTATAATGGAAAACATATAGAAAACAAACGGTAAGTGCGACAAATTGAGAACTACGTGCATATACTAATTTCAATAATGCAAATTGATCAAATATCGCATAATTAAATATACGTGTCAAAAGCAAAAACACAAAGCTGCATATTATTAGTTTTTTATGTATTTTCAAACTTTTAATTTTATTTCACCCGCCTCTTATTATATTAATAATCAACATACTTTGTTACTTATTAACTACTTTTCCACCATCATGTGATATGCTGTCCACCATCTCACATCATATGTTTTTCTATGCCTTATCGCATCCTGCAAACATAAAATTTTATACCATCTCCTGCTCATTGTTTTATACAAAATACCTTGATCAATCAAATATTTTTCTCCGTATCCAATATTCCAACTTGATTTCCGTTCTTCCGTCAATGATGCAATAAAATCCGGAACCGCATAAATTTTCAAGCCTTTTTTCAAGCATTCTGCTAAAAACAAATTATCTTCTCCATGACAATGTTCTGTTCCGCCTCCAAAGCATTGGTTAAAATATATTCCGTTCTCCCGAATACTTTTAAGTTTTACTGCCACTCGTGCAGTTCCATAACGCAAAAAATTAAAATATCCAACTTTCATAGGTTTCTTTATCACATATCTAGTTGGATTCTTCTCAAACAAATTAAAAATAATCACATCTGCATTAGGGTAATGCAGAAACGCATTTTCTACATAGTCATTCATATAGACCATATCATCATCTGAAAATAAACAAATATCTCCATCTGCTCGCATCAATGTATTATTTCTATTTAACCCAACACCTTTCTCATTAAAATTAAGATATGTAGCTGCCTTTCCGTTATATTCAAAATGTTCCACTGAATCATACCCACATTGATTCCCTACGATCACATCTGAGCGAATATTTAACTTTTTCAGTAAGTTATGATCCTTCTGGTTCATTGCTGCTACTAATATCTGAATTCGCAAAATTCTTTCCCCTCCGAATTTTAATCTCTCTGAAACAAATCCCGTGTATAAACCTTATCTTTTACATCATCCAAACTTTTTTCATACCGATTGGCTATGATCGCATCCGCCTGTTTCTTAAATAACTCCAAATCATTCTCTACCCGATTTCCATAAAATAGACTTCCGCCCTCCAGCGTAGGCTCATAAATTACGACCGAAGCTCCCTCCGCCTTAATTCGTCTCATCACTCCCTGAATGGAACTCTGACGAAAATTATCAGAATTCGACTTCATTGTCAAACGATACACACCAATCACAGGTTGTTTCTGATTCTGAATATCCTCTTGAAAACAATGATATCCTGCTTTTTTCAGCACCTGTTCCGCAATGAAGTCCTTTCTGGTTCGATTACTCTCCACAATGGCCTCGATTAAGTTCTCCGGCACATCTTCATAATTAGCCAGTAACTGTTTCGTATCTTTAGGGAGACAATACCCTCCATATCCGAAACTGGGATTATTGTAATGATTTCCGATTCTGGGATCCAAACACACACCATCAATGATCGCTTTTGTATCCAACCCTTTTAGCTCTGCATAGGTATCCAATTCATTAAAATAAGACACTCGCAACGCTAAATAGGTATTCGCAAACAGCTTAACAGCCTCCGCCTCTGTAAATCCCATAAACAATGTATCAATCTGTTCTTTTTCTGCCCCCTCCTGTAAAAGCCCGGCAAATGTTTCCGCTACTTTTCGCAGTTTCTCATTGTTCAGATCCGTCCCGACAATAATCCTGGAAGGATACAGATTATCATAAAGAGCCTTGCTCTCTCTTAAAAACTCCGGACTGAATAAAATATGTTCCGTATTGAATTTCTTACGGACAGAAGTTGTATAACCTACTGGAATCGTAGATTTAATCACCATCATGGCCTGTGGATTACATTCCAGCACCTGAGCAATTACCGTTTCTACCGCTGATGTATCAAAATAATTCTTTTCCGGATCATAATTCGTCGGTGTCGCTATAATAACAAAATCAGCAACCCGGTATGCCTCTTCCGCATCCAGAGTTGCTGTTAAATGTAATTTCTTTTCCGCCAGATATTTTTCAATATATTCATCCTGAATCGGTGATTCCCTTTGATTGATCATCTCTACCTTTTCAGGCACAATATCCACCGCTGTTACCTCATGGTTCTGAGACAATAAAATTGCAATGGATAAACCAACATATCCCGTTCCGGCTACTGCTATTTTCATCTGCATCCATCCTCTTTTTTTACATACGCAAGTTTCTTCCATACCCCGCAAAACACATTTTCTATGGTTCTAACTGTTGCAATCACGCTGGAACATTTTTCTCCGTTTTTCCAAAGTAAATAATGATATTTAATCAGCTTGCTATAACCTGTGTTTGATATAGAACCGTTTCTTTTGCGATATCTAGCCAAGTTTTGCTCTAACAAATAACAATCCGAATTCTTAATCGCTTTTAACCACATCGCATAGTCGTTATGTTTCTTCAAATTCTCAATCTGTATCATTCCTATCTTTTCTGCATCATACATAATAGTAAGGCACCCTGGCCAGCAATATGCCTTCATCAATTTTTGTGTAATTCTCTTAGGACCACTGATAACCCTGCCTAGCGATTTTGATTGCTCGTCTATTTCTTCATATTGCGTATAAGAAAAAAAGTAATGGTTCTTCTGCATAAAAGAAATTTGCTTCTCTATTTTTTGTGGCATCCACAGATCATCACTATCAAGAAATGCAATCCACTTTCCTTTTGCTTCTTGTAAACCGTAATTTCTTGAGACTGCTGCACCGCTATTTTTATCATTTTTCAAATACCGAATCCGTAAATCACGGAACTGAGAAACTACATCATCTGTATTATCTGTAGAACAATCATCGATGATCAGCAATTCCCAATTTTTATAAGTTTGCTCAATAATACTTTGTATTGATTCAGCTATATATTTTCCTGTATTATACGACGGCATTATAATTGAAACTAATTCATTCATATTCGTTGTCTACCTCGAATGACTAAAAGAGCGCGCGATTTCTTCCATCTTTAGTACACCCAGTATCATTTGCAACAAATGTTTTTTATAACTTATCTTTTCTAATATATTACGAAATGGGAATAGTAATTGTACAATCGGTTTAACCCACCAACGATATCTAATAAATAACTTGCAATATGCCCTGCGAAATTCGAACATTCGGATTAAATATTCATTAAAATGAGTTGGATGATTGATCGTTCTGCTTCCATTTGAAATATAAATATCTCCTAGTTTTTCTTTATATCTATCCACACTGCATACACCAAAGCCGCATTTATTGATTTTTTCTCATATTCTGGCAAAACCTTCAAAGATGTAAAATCTATATATGTTGAATATTCTGCCAATTTAGCATAGCCAACACATTTCCGTTCCTCTATATCAAATGCTCCTAAATATACTGCATTATCAAAAGGTGTTGGCAATTTTTCTATCGAAGAAAGTCCATATTCTTTTCGTCTAACTTCGTTTGTAATTTCAAGCAGTGTTTCTTTATATTCATAAAAATCTATTTCTTTTACTTCAAAATTCTTTACTCCCTGTTTGATCTGGTAACGATGTTTTGCTTTAATCTTATCAAGATCAAAAGGATGATCTAAAATTGTATACCAAAACTCCGTTTCATATCCACAATCCCAATCTGTCGTCCATCTAGCAAGCAACGGTATACCCCCCCCTGTATTTCAAGCATTTCCCCCTTTCCACCGGATCTAATAGTACATTCTCATGGGGAGCAGTTGTAGGAATCATCGCATGATTATAATACTTCCATCCTTGAATCATTCTAATCTCCTTTTCAGAAGTTGATTTACTTCCTCATAACTCTTTTCATATTTATCTTTATCTACTTTCCCCAGTCTCAACAGATAATCCCCATAATCCTCTGCTGTTGCCATTCCGTCTTCCGTAATCCCCTCCTGACTTAAGAGGGCTTTCTGCACCGTTTGCCAGATGATCCTCGCATCTCCAAGAAACGTGATCTGTTTGATGTATTCCAGGTCATACGCCAGCTTCTTCTCCCAATCGATGATATTTCTTCCATTCACCTGGGCAAGTCCTGTCAGCCCTGGCCTAACACTATGGCGCCTCCGCTGTTCTTCCGTCATAAACACCATATCCCTTACCAACTGCGGCCTCGGCCCCACCACGCTCATATCCCCCTTCAGGATATTAAACAGCTCCGGCAGTTCATCCAGACTGCTGGCCCGCAGCTTTTTTCCAAAGCTGGTCAGCCGTACCTCATCCGGCAGCAGCTCCCCATTCTCGTCCCTGGCATCGGTCATGCTGCGGAACTTATACATCTCAAAGATCTTTTCGCCCTTTCCCGGACGCCTCTGCTTAAAGATCACCGGGCCTCCCAGTTTTACCCGCACCAGGACCGCTGTGACCGCCATGACCGGAGACAGCACAACGATCGCTCCCGCCGACAGCACGATATCCAGGAATCTCTTTATGTAGTCTCGGTACAGCCGGTTAGTCATTGAAACAGCTCCTTATGATCTTGATAATGGTATCCTGCTGCTCCGAAGTCATTTTATTATCACTTGGTAGGCACAGTCCCCTCTGGAATATATCCATGCCCACATCCAGTGGCTTCCCATCGGATCCTACTGCACCACCGGCAATATAAGCATTGGTCTTTGCCCGTCCGTTCCCTTCCCTGGTCACAAACCCGTTCATCCGGAAAATGGGCTGCATATGCATGGGCTTCCAGATGGAACGGCCCTCAGCGTTATACTTCGCCAGCGTCTCCAGGATCTCCATGGGACAGCTCTTTCCCGATTTCGGGATGTAAAGGGATTCCTGTTCCCCGCGCACTTGTTTGCACATGGCCTCCGGATCGATGACCAGGCAGGACAGCCAGTAGTTGGGCTCGGAGTTTTCGGCGTCGAACGGATTCATCCGTACCGGAAGGTCCTTAAAGCCCTCCCTGTACCGCTCGTAAATGGCCTTCTTCTGTGCGATGTGCTCCTTTAGGTACGGGAACTGTCCCCGCACCACCCCGGCGATCACGTTGCTCATCCGGTAGTTGTAGCCTACTTTCTCATGCTGGTACCAGG
>NZ_JAOQJF010000041.1:0-20645 GCF_025567195.1 Alitiscatomonas aceti
TCACGGCCAGGTGGAGGGCAGAGGTGCCGGTGGCCAGGGCCACGGCATACTTACACCCCACGGTCTCACAGGCCAGACGCTCCACCTCGTTGATATTCTCTCCGACGGTGGACATCCAGTTCTTTTCATAGGCATCCTTCATATACTCCAGCTCCGGCCCGTGCATGGTGGGCGAGCTGAGCCAGATTTTCTTTTCAAATGGAACGAACCGTTCTTCTGCATGGAACATGGCTTTCATCTCCCTTTTCTCCGGATCCGGCACATGTCCGAGACCCGGTCCATAAAAATACTGCCAGCACCTGGATGCTGACAGTCCTAAATCGTCCTATCTGTATTTCCTACGCCTCCGCCGGATGATACGTCCCCACGATCCGCATCACATCCTCCCGGATCCCGTCCCCGTCCTCATTGGCGGTCACATAAAGCTCCTCCAGCTGCTCCTCAAACCTCTCCATATCGAACTCGATGGGTTTCCCGATATGGATCAGCTTATTGGGCGTGTCCTGCATCCCTTCCTCGTTCATGAGAAGCTCCTCATATAGCTTCTCCCCGGGCCGCAGGCCCGTGAACACGATGGGGATATCCACATCCGGCGTGTACCCGGACAGCCGGATCAGGTTCTTCGCCAGGTCCAGGATCTTCATGGGCTCCCCCATGTCCAGGACGAAGATCTCCCCGCCCTTTGCATAGGCCCCGGCCTGTAATACCAGCGACACCGCCTCCGGGATCGTCATGAAATACCGGATGATATCCGGGTGGGTCACCGTCACCGGACCGCCCTGCTCGATCTGCTTTTTAAAGAGCGGGATCACGGACCCGTTGCTCCCCAGTACGTTCCCGAACCGCACGGCCACAAAGTCTGTTTTCGACCTTGCGTTCATCATCTGCACCACCATCTCGCACATCCGCTTGGACGCCCCCATGATGTTGGTGGGGTTCACGGCCTTGTCCGTGGAGATCAGCACAAAACGCTTAGTACCATACTTGTCCGCCGCTTTCGCCGTCTTATATGTACCGAACACGTTGTTCTTGATGGCCTCGTTGGGGCTGTCCTCCATGAGGGGCACATGCTTGTGGGCCGCCGCATGGTACACGATGTCGGGACGGTATTTCTCAAACACCGTCTCGATCCGGTGGGTGTTCCGGACGGAGCCGATGAGCACCACCAGGTCCAGGTCCGGATACTTTTCCTTAAGCTCCAGCTGGATGTCGTAGGCGTTGTTCTCGTAGATATCAAAGATAATTAACTGCTTCGGGTTATGGCTTGCCACCTGGCGGCATAATTCGCTTCCGATGGAGCCGCCTCCCCCGGTCACTAAGACCACCTTGCCGCTGACGTAGCCCATGATCTCGTCTAAGTTCACCCGGATGGGATCCCGGCCTAAAAGGTCCTCGATCTCCACGTTCCGGAGCTTTGCGATGCTCACCTCGCCGTTGATCAGCTGGTAGATGCCCGGCAGGATCTTCACCTGGCAGCCCGTATCCCGGCAGATCTCGATGATGGCCTTCCTCTCTTTGGCAGAGGCGGAAGGGATGGCGATGTAGATCTCATCGATCTTATATTCTTCCGCAAGCCGTGGGATATCGTTCCGGTTCCCGGCCACGGGAACGCCGTTTAGGAACTTCCCGGCCTTGTTCTTATCATCGTCCACAAAGCAGACCACGCAGCCATTGACCAGGGAGCTGGTGGTCATCTCCTTCAGGATCACGGAGCCGGAGGTCCCGGCGCCCACGATCATGATCCGCTTTGCCGCCTTTTTGCTGTGGTTTCCGAATAAGGAGATCACCACCCGGTAGGAGAGACGGATCCCCAGCTCTTCGGCACAGAGGGCCGCAAAGGACACTAAAAAGAAGCTCCTGGGTACGGAAAGCTGTAAGAGCATCATCCCGGCGATCTGCACCAGGGAGGCCAGGCCGCAGGCCGCCACCACATGGAGGGCTTCCCGGACTCCGGCCACGCTCCACATGGTGGAGTACATCCGGGCCAGGAAGAAGATCACCAGGGAGGCCAGGATATAATAGGGAAGGAACTCCAGGGCCGCCCGGGCGTATTCCGGCGGGATCTTGGAAATATTTAAATCAAACCGGACAAAAAGGCCTAAAAAAGAGGCCAGGCAGAGCGCAAGGACGTCTGCGGCCATTAAGATGCCCATGCGGACGCGCTTGTCCCTGGGCAGGTATTTTTCCAGAAATTCGTACATCAGATCTTCCTCGGATTCGTTGTTTTCATGGGCCGGAGCCAGGGGGCTGTCCCTCCGGAGCTGATCTCCAGAGCCCGTTTTACTTCCCATAATCGTCCTTGTCGGAAGTACCGCTTTTTTATGAATACCGTATACATTGTGCGTATATTACGAAGAAACTAGATAATATCTCCGATTCCCCGGGGCATCGGAATCCCGTTGTTTTTCGACATGATCTGCCTGGAATTCCCCATAAAATTCCATAGGAAATCCCCCCATATCCTTGACAGACAAAGGGAAAAAAGTTATGATAAATATACTGGCGGTTTTTAGGGAAATCTCTGGGAGTAAGAGCGTAGGAGAAAGGAAAATGGACAATAATTCTACATACGAGCAGTATGAACAGGAAATCGATCTGAAGGATCTGATGTTTGCGGTGCTCCATAAATGGAGGCCGGTGATCCTTGTGGCAGTGGTCCTGGCGGTGGTCCTTGGCGGGGCCAAGGGTGCGATGACATACAGGCAGCAGAATGATCCTGAGGTCAGCAAGGAGACCAGGGAAAAATACCAGGAGGAGCTGGATCTCTACGAGAAGAATAAGGAGACAGCGGAGCGCGAGATCGAGAATCTGAAGACAGACATCGCGAACCAGCAGGAATACCTGGATAAATCCATCTGGATCAATATGAGCCCCTATGATGTATGTGAATCCAGGATCGATATGTATGTAACCACCGGATATGAGATCATGCCGGGAATGGTCTACCAGAACCAGGATTATACGGATACGATCCTCCAGGCGTACCAGGGTCTTCTGACCAGCAGCGCCGTGATGGAGGATGTGGCAAAGAGTGTGGGGACGGAGCCCAGATACTTAAAGGAACTGGTCAATGTGACCATCGGGACCAACGGCGGTCAGTTAAACCACCTTCTGACCATCAATGTTAAGCATAAGACCAAGAGCGATGCCAAGAAGGTCATGGACGAGATGCTGGATCACATGAACGAGCTTCATGGACAGGTAGTTGCCAGCATCGGCGAGCATACGGTGAACACGGTCAACAGCAGCGTCAGCGCCATGGTGGATCTTACTCTGGCGGATACCCAGCGGGCGGAGACCGAACGGCTGACCAGCCTGAACAACAGCCTGGAGGAGAAGCAGAAGACTCTGGACGAGCTGGAGGAGCCCAAGGAAGCAGCCAGCTCTGCGATGGCAGCCTTAAAGAGCGGGATCAAGTATGCGGTCCTGGGCGGCGTTCTGGGCGGCTTTATGGTGGTGTTCTTTATCTGCGTGGCCTTCCTTATGAGCGATAAGCTTTATTCTGCCAAGGAGTTAAAGAACCGTTACCGCATTAAGATCCTGGGCACCATGCCCATCCGCCGGAAAAAGCCCATAGGTAAGATCGACGCATGGTTAAACCGGATGGAAGGCCGTGCGGTGGAAGGAAATGCGGATACAGGATACGGGCTGATCACCGCAAATATCCGGAACTATGCGGAAAACATGAAGACCATCCTGGTGACAGGAACCGCCGATGAGGCAGTCCTGTCCGAGGTGACAGACAGACTGGCGGCAGGACTTGCCGGGATCCATGTGATGGCCGGAGGAAATATGCTCCAGGATGCGGAAACCTTAAAGAAGCTGCCGGAGTGTGACGGAGTGGTTCTGGTGGAGCAGTGCATGGATGCGAAATACAGCACTGTTGCCATGGAGATCGAAAGAGTGACCGATCTGCAGAAGAGCGTGATCGGATGCGTTGTATTTGAATAAGTGATTGGAAGGAAGCCGGTTGTGCAGCTCTGTTATGAGGCGCGCAAACGGCTTCTTTTTGTTTTATGGGACGGGATCGTTTTTGAAGACATTCTGTATCAAATGGGAAGGATCAGAGATACTTTTATATATGGGGCCGCAGGCCATGAGCTGTCCGGAGGAGGAAATACCGGGGCGTGGGTCTGGCGTTCTGTCCATCATCCAGACGACTATATTATCAAAATATAGATAATATACAAATTCGGGTAATCCTGGTTTAATAGAAACAAAGGAGGGGATGAACATGGTAAGTTACGAACGTTTATGGAAAACAATGGAGAAGAAGGGGATCAGCCAGTACCGGCTGATCAACCATTATAAGATCAGCGCCGGTCAGATCGGCCGGATGAAAAAGAATATGCATGTTTCCACCCATACCCTGGAGGTATTCTGCAATATTTTACAGTGTCCTGTGGAGGATATTGTAGAGGTGATCCTGGATCCCCAGGAACCAGACGGAAAGGAACCGTCCAGTGCCGGAGGCAGGGCGGCTGGAAGGACCGCAGCCGGGGCCAGGGATGCCGAAAAAGCGGAGGGCGTCACCGGAGATAAGGCGCCTGGAAAGCCAGGATCCAGATCCGGAGTCCAGGGAACCGGAAAGGCCGCAGCAGCTACCAGAGATAACACGTCTGGAAAGTCGGCATCCAGATCTGGAGTCCAGGGAACCGGAAAGGCCGCGGCAGCTACCAGAGATAACGCGTCTGGGAAACTGGCATCCAGATCCGGAGTCCAGGGAACCGGGAAGACCGCAGCAGTCACCGGAGAAAAGCTGGCCGGAAAGGCAGAAGACCGTACTGGCGGAAAAACGGCTGGGAAGACTCCGGCTGGTTCCAGAGAGGGAAACAAGTAGGTAAGGAGACTGCGGGATGGTCAGATATACGCGCCTGTGGGAGACCATGGAGAAAAGGGGGATGAGCCAGTACCGCCTGATCCGGTATCATGGGATCAGCGCGGGACAGATGCGCAGGCTGAAGCTGAACATGAACGTTTCCACCCAGACCATTGAGCGGCTCTGCCGGGCGCTGGAATGCCGGGTGGAGGATGTGATGGAGGTTGTGCTGGAAGATCCCGGGACAGAGGAGTAGAAGGCTCTGGACCCATGGACCGGCCTGCGGGACTTCCTTTTTTTGTTATTCCGGTGTATGATAGTAAAAAAACATCCGGGAGGTTTTTGTATGGAGTATTATGGTACGCTGGGGCCGGCCTGCGGCAGTGTGCAGACGTTAAAGGAGATGCTGGCAGCCGGGATGACAGGCGTGAGGCTCAATCTGTCCCATGGGGATCTGGAGGAAAATGGACATTGGATCCGTATGGTGCAGGAGGCCGGAAGGGAGCTTCATTCCCAGGTACAGATCCTCATGGACCTCCGGGGCCCGGAGCTGCGTCTGGGAAGGTTTAAGGAGGAGATCCAGGCAGAAGAGGGCAGCTGGCTGGTCCTTGGAGATGGAGGCCTTCCGGTTCCGGAGGAAGCACTGGCATATGTGTGTCCGGGAGACCGGATCCTCATTGACGATGGGAAGGTGGAGCTGGAGGCAGAAGCCGGAGCCGCACCGTCCGCCAGCGGATGCCGGATCATGGCCCGGGTGGTCCGGGGCGGGCTCATAAAGTCCGGGAAGAGCCTGGCCATTGAGGGGAAAGCTGTCCCCATGCCCACGCTGACGGAAAGCGACCGGAAAAATATAAGGGAAGCCGTTTCCTATGGGATCACCGGGGTGATGCTGCCCTTTGTGCGGAATAAAGAGGATCTTCTGGTTCTGCGGGAGGCTCTTAAGGAGGCCGGGGCCGGAGAGATCCAGGTCTTTGCCAAGATCGAGAACATGCAGGGAGTGGAAGCCATAAAGGAGCTGCTTCCGTATTGCGATCATGTGGTGATCGCCAGAGGGGACCTGGGAAACGCCATGCCTTTATGGAAGCTGCCCGGGGTCCAGAAGAGGCTGGCAAGAGAATGCCGGGAAGCTGGAAAGCCGTTCATGGTGGTGACCCAGATGCTGGATTCCATGCATGAACGGGCAGTCCCAACCAGGGCCGAGGTCCTGGATATATATAATGCGGTGCTGGACGGCGCCTCGTCCCTGATGCTCACAGGGGAAACGGCGGCGGGAAGCTACCCGGCCCAGGCGGTGGAATATCTGGTGAATACGGGAGAGGAAGCGCTGAGGGATATGGAGGAGGCCTAGTTCTGGGCCTCCTCCCACATTTTTACGGGCATTCCGTTGACTTCCACGTTGTTTTCCACGGCAATGACCAGGCAGCGCCGTCCCTCAATGAAACGAGTCTCCACCAGGTCCAGCCGGTCTGGGTTGACCTTGATGTCCACGTCCGGCGTTTTCACGGCAAATTTTCCGGTCCCTGTGATAGCCGGTACCAGAATGGACGTATCCTCTCCGGCAGCTTCCTTATAAACGGTATCGAAATGCTCCAGCCGCTCCGGCTCCACGCCGCTTTTTTCCAGAAGGTCACGGACCTGGGGCTTTGTCAGGGCCAGGGGCTCCATGTCCTCCTTGTGCTCCTCCGCTAACTCGGTGAGGGTTTCATGGATCTGGCGGACAATGGTGTAGTCGCAGGAATCCCCCAGGGTATCGGAGAGGATCTCCTGGAACGCCTCCTTCTGGGACCGGAAGGAAATGGGCGACGGCGCGCCCAGGCAGGCGTCGATGAATTCGGTGTGCAGCTCCTCGGGATTTTTGGAAAAATACAGGAGGCTGTGGATGTCGGAGGAACGGTCGTTGAAGGCAGGGAACAGGAAGCCGGTCATGGGCGGCTGCACCCACCAGTCCCTGGGCCGTTCTTCGATGAGGTTGGTGGCCTCATTGTAGGAGAGCCCCGGCTCTGACAGCTTCACCGGGCAGATGCAGCAGAGGATATGGTGATAGACCTCCTCGGAGGCGTCGAACATTTCTTCATTGTCCGAGGCCTTTCCCGGAACATCGTAGGCGCTGTGGATCAGTATGATGTAATAGTTTTCGCCGTAGTCGTAGTTTTCAATGACTTTATTATAGAAGGAATCCACAGTTTCATCGTCCGCCAGCTTTTCCTCCCTAAGCTTCATGAGCAGGGCATGGGCGCTGTCTTCGCCCTCGTCGCGGATGGAATATTCCAGGTTGTGGAGATTTTTTCCGATCCCCCCGGAAAGGGTCTTTTTAAAGATCTCATAATATTTGAAGATCTCTTCCTCTGAGAGAGCAAAAAAGGCCTCTTTCAAAGTCGTTCTGATATTTTTTTCTGCGTCCACGTAGCAGCCGCAGATGCGGGTGATGGCGTTGTTGTCTTTTTTGAACTGTTTCTTTATTTCTGAAATTTCGCGTTTATTCATAATAATCTCCATTCTGCCGCCGGGCAGCGGCACGGCCAGTTATTTCTGCTCCGGTTCCCGGGTGCGGTCCGCAAGGGCCCGCAGGCCAAGGGTGTATACGTCGGCTCCCAGGCCGACGATGATGCCGGTGGCGATGGGGGAGATCACCGAGTGGTGACGGAACTCCTCCCTTTTATGTATATTGGACATGTGGAGCTCGATCAGCGGACACTCCAGCATTTCCAGGGCGTCGGAGATCCCGTAGCTGTAATGGGTCCATGCTCCTGCGTTGATCATGACGCCGTCATAATGCTCGGTATAGGCCTCGTGGATCTTGTCCACCATTTTTCCCTCGTCGTTGGTCTGGAAGCAGGTGACGGAAACGCCCAGCTCCCGGGCCAGCCTCTGTACGTTTTCGTTGATCTCATCTAAGGTGACGGTCCCATACTGTTCGGGATTTCTTTTCCCGAACATGTTGTGGTTGATGCCGTGAAGCAGCATAAATTTTTTCATGTTCAGTACCTCCTGCCGGGACCTTCTTTGCCCGGCACCGAATATTTTACATGGGTTTCCGGCAGTTTGCAAGCGGCGCGGGAATAAATTTCTCCTGCGTGTGGGATGGATTTTTCATGTACAGGGGATAAAATCGTTCTGGATGGAGGAAACTATATGAGAGGATCCGGCAAAACGGAGGCTTCTGGAGCCGGGTCTGTTCCTATAAGAAAGAGAGGGATCGAAGATGAGCAGATTTTTACAATGTCCCGACTGTCACGGCATCGCCCTGGTGATCTATGGGGAAGAGGACGCGGGCTGCGGGACCTATGACAAGCTTCACGCCAACACCACGGACGCGGCCCTGGAAAAGCACCTTCCGGTGGTGGAGGTGAAAAAGGATGTGGTCCAGGCAAAGGTGGGAGCAGACGACCATCCCATGGACGAGGACCATTATATTACCTGGGTATATCTGGAGACCACCAGGGGAGGAAGCCTCCGGGTCTTAAAGCCCGGAGACCAGCCCCAGGTGGAATTTCGTCTGAGTGACGGAGAACGGCCCCTGGCGTTATATGAGTACTGTAACCGCCATGGGCTCTGGAAGGCGGAGCTGGCCCAGGAGTAGGAAAGCAGCCGTCTGCCGTTACAGGGCGATCAGGCTTTCGTCGTCCGGCACAAAGATGTTGCCGCCATAATATTTCTTCCCTTCGCTCTTATACAGCCGTTCGCGTCCGGCGACGTTGCTGTCTTCCGTATGCCACAGCACCAGATTGGGGATCTGCATGGCCTGGGCCAGTTCGCAGGCGTCCTTGACGGTGCTGTGGTGTTTTTCATAGGGCTTCCACAGATCCCGCTCCACATAAAGGCAGAAGGCCTCATGGAGCAGCCAGTCGCAGTCCCGTACATATTTTTCGCATACAGGGTTATAGGGCTCGTCTCCCAGGAAGGTCAGCTTTTTCCCATTATTTAAGGTGAGGCTGAAGCCAAACTGCCGGGCCTTGGTGGAGTGGATATCGAAAAAGGTCACGTCATAGCTTAAGATATGCCGGTGATCCCCGTCCTTTAAGGGGTCCAGGTGGATCCGGCTGTCCAGAAAACGGAAATGCTTTTCCTGGATGGTCAGGCGGCACAGGGTGCGGATGGTATCCGCCAGGTCCTCGTGGCAGTAGATATAGGCGTCGCCCTGGTACTGGTCCTTTAACATCCCGGTGGCGATCATCCGGATCATCCATACAATGCCCAGGATGTGGTCCGTATGCTCATGGGTCACAAAGATGTGGTGGATCCGGTGGACAGGCACCTGCATATTGTCCAGGATCTTTAAGATCCCGTTTCCGCCGCCGGCATCCACCATGAAATATTCGTCGCTGTCCCTAAGGGCAAAGCATGTATTATAAAGGTTGGTCACCGCCGCATTGCCGGTTCCAAAAACGTAAAGAAGCTCCCGGTCCATGAAAAAATCCCCTTTCTGGTCTGGTCTTTTAAATATGAATATGTTACTATAAAATGGAAGGAAAAGCAATCACCGGCGGAGGAAAAGTAGGAAAACAGGGGAAGTTTCAATGGGGCTCTGCCGGAAATGTGTTGTGGGAGGAATTGAATATGAGAGATTTGGCGTACCTTAGGCTGCTAGCCAGGGAATATCCCAATGTCCAGGCAGCGTCCAGCGAGATCATCAACCTGATGGCCATCCGCGGCCTTCCCAAGGGAACGGAATATTTTTTCAGTGACCTGCATGGGGAATACGAGGCCTTTGTCCATCTCCTTCGGAGCGCGTCCGGCATCATCCGGGAAAAGATCTCCGAGACCTTTGGCTATGTGATCTCCGACGAGGATGAGATCGCCCTGGCGAACTTGATCTACTACCCGGAGCGGGGGCTGCGGGCGGCGAAGCGGGAAAACCGGTTTACAGAGGACTGGCAGAGGATCACAATTTACCGCCTGGTATGCATCTGTAAAGAGGTGTCGTCCAAATACACCAGATCTAAGGTGCGTAAGAAAATGCCGCCGGCGTTCGCTTATATCATCGACGAGCTGATCCATGTGGATTACAGCGATGAAAACAAGAAGGTATACTACGATGAGATCATCCGCTCCATCATCGACAGCGAAATGGGCGCGGAGTTCATCGAGGCGCTGTGCAACCTGATCCAGAACCTGACCATCGACAATCTCCATATCATCGGCGATATCTTTGACCGGGGACCCAGAGCAGATATCATTATGGAAGAGCTGATGAAGTTCCACGATGTGGATATCCAGTGGGGCAACCATGATATTTCCTGGATGGGGGCGGCCACGGGCAACCTGGCCTGCATCTGCAACGTCCTGCGGATCGCCATCCGCTACAACTGCTTCGACCTTCTGGAGGACGGCTACGGAATCAACCTGCGTCCGTTGTCCATGTTTGCAGCCAGAGTCTACCGGGACGATGCCTGCGAGCACTTTATGCCGAAGATCCTGGATGAAAATATTTATGACGCGGTGGATCCTGGGCTGGCGGCCAAGATGCACAAGGCCATCGCTGTGATCCAGTTTAAGGTGGAGGGCCAGATCATCAAACGCCATCCGGAGTACAACATGGAGGACCGGCTCCATCTGACCCGGATCAATTTTGAGAAGGGGACCGTTACCATCAAGGGAAAGGAATATCCGCTGACGGATAAGAAGCTTCCCACGGTGGATCCCAAGGATCCCTTAAAGCTCACAAAGGAAGAGGAGGAGCTGATCCACAATCTGTGCATGTCCTTTAAGCACAGCGTAAACCTCCAGCGCCACATCCGCTTTGTGTACTCCCATGGGGCCATGTATAAGTGCTGCAACTCCAACCTTCTGTACCACGGCTGTATCCCCATGAAGGAAAATGGTGATTTCGATGAGATCAAATTCAACGGGATCATCTATTCCGGAAAGCGGATGCTAGACTATATCGAGGATGCCGTGAAGATGGCCTACTTCCTTCCGGATGACGACACATCCAAGGAATGGTATAAGGATCTGATGTGGTATTTATGGTGCGGACCCAAGTCTCCGGTCTACGGCAAGGATAATATGGCCACCTTTGAGGGTTATTTTGTGGCGGATAAGGCCGCGGCCAAAGAAAATATGAATCCGTACTATAAACTGAGTACAAAAGAGGAATTTTGTGATAAAATACTGAGGGAATTCGGGCTTCCGGTGGAGGGCTCCCACATTATCAACGGCCACGTGCCGGTGAAGCTGAAGGATGGGGAGAGCCCCATAAAGGGCAACGGAAAGCTGTTCGTCATCGACGGCGGCCTTGCCAAGTCCTACCAGCCAAAGACAGGGATCGCCGGCTATACGCTGATCTTCAATTCCCGTCATCTGGCCCTGGCGGAGCACAAGCCCTTTGATCCGAAGCATGAGAACACCCCCAAGGTGACCATCGTTGAAAAAATGAAAAAGCGGATCATGGTGGCGGATACAGATACCGGAAGAGAGCTGGCCGCCAAGATCGAGGACCTGAAGGAGCTGATGGCGGCGTACCGCGGCGGTATCCTGAAGGAAAAATTAGGGTAAGCAGAATCAATCAAACATCAAGGAGAACTGAATGAGCAGGGAAGAATTTTTAGCAGGACTGGAGGAAGCGCTGGCTGGTGAGGTACCGGCCTCCGTGATCCGGGAAAATTTAAATTATTACAATTCTTACATTTCCCAGGAGATGGCAAAGGGCCGTACTGTGGATGAGATCGTGGATGAGATCGGGGAGCCAAGGATCGTGGCCAGGACCATCATCGATTCCAGTGAGGCGGCAGGAGAGGCCATGGGAGACGGATACGGAGCCTTTGAGGACGCCGGCAGCACATATGAAAGCCAGTCGGAGACCTCCTCGCACGTCCACTACTTTGACCTGAGCAAATGGTACTGGAAGCTGCTTTTAATGCTGGCAGTCTTTGTTGTATTCTCTGCGGTATTCAGGCTCCTGGGGGGCATCTTCGCACTGCTGGTACGGTTTGCCGGACCGGTGCTGATGCTCCTGCTGGTGTGGTGGTTTATTAAGAGCCTGAGAAGGTAGACGGGAAAATATTAAAAAATTATTAAGTCCGGCAGATTGGTTGACAAAAACATGTTTTGGAAATATAATCATTTTCGTAACAAGTTTTAACAAATTTGTAATAAACGAAAAAGAAAAAGTAATGATTGGGGATTATATGACAAACAGGATTTTGAAGACCGCCGGACTTTTTTGTTTCTGTACACTGATGGCAGCGGCAGCGCCGGAAAGGGCCATGGCCGACCAGGAGGCCCCCAGACCTCTGCTCCATGCGGTGGATGGCCCGGAGGAGCCGGAGATCATCATTGCCGGACGGAAGGATACGGAGGACCAGGCCGGAGCTTCCATGCTGATCCAGGTGGAAGACGAGAACACAGAGGTGTACTCGGAGCCGGATACAGAGTCCCAGGTGGTGGGACAGGCTGAGGCCGGGGATACATACGACGTACTGGAAATGGTAGACGGTCAGTGGGCAAAGATCTCCACCGGAGAATTCGAGGGCTATCTGAACACTGCGGCAGCAGAGGATGAGGAAGAGACCCTGGAGGACGCTCCGGAGGAAGCCCCGGTGGTTCCTGTGGAGACTGCGGAGGAGACCGCAGCCCGTGTTTCTGCAGAACGACGCCAGGCTGTTGTGGAATACGGTCTTCAGTTTGTGGGAAACCGCTATGTATACGGCGGGACCAATCCCAATAAAGGAGCAGACTGCTCCGGATTCACCTCTTATGTACTGCGCCATTCAGCCGGTGTGGAGCTTCCCCACTCCTCCAGATCCCAGGCTGTCCAGGGCCGTGAGATCAGCGCAGCAGAGATCCGTCCGGGCGATCTGGTATTCTATGCCAGCGGAAAGCGCATCAACCATGTGGCCCTGTATATCGGCAACGGCCAGGTGGTACATGCCTCCAACGAGAGGACAGGCATCTGCGTTTCCGAATGGACCTACCGGAATCCGGCGAAGATCGTCAACGTCCTCGGTGATTAATGAAAATTTCCCAGCCCTCCGGGCAGATGGATAAAGGATAAAAGGATATAGAAACAGCCCGCAGATGTGAGTGTCTGCGGGCTGTTTTGCTGTGGCGGGGCTCACGGGATCCTGGCGCTGCCGGGATGGCCATGAGAGCTCCGCACAGCCTGTTTTATGGTTGATGCTGGCGGCGGACCAGCCGGAATACGCCGGCCTGCTCCAGGGTCTTGGCTACCAGGACGAAGATCAGGGAGTCCACCGGCCACTGGATCAGGTTTTTCACGGCCCGGGCGGGAAGAAGGGCCAGATAGCCCTTTCCATTGATCATAGAAAGCCACAGGGTGCCTAAGAGGATGTTGCAGAGAACTGCGACCACCAGCTTGGCAGCCAGCATACGTTTAAGGCTCAGGGGCTTCTTATAAAGGAAGAGACCGTAAATAAAGGCAGCCAGCATGGCGTTGAAGGTGAAGCCAGGCATAAAGCCGCCGTCGGGCTTCAGCATGAATTTGATGATGTCCATGCCGCCGCCGAACAGGCTTCCCACCACAGGGCCGAACAGATAATCCACCAGCTCGTTGGGCAGGGCGCCAAAGCCGATCTTTAAATTGGGAGTTACACGGATGGTGGCGAGCTGGTTTAAGACAATGGACATGGCGCCAAACATAGCGCAGGTGGTGATGGTGCTTACGTGTTTGAATTCATGGTAGGAATCAGAAATCAAAGCAAGTAGTTTCTTCATAAAAAAATACCTCCTTTGCAGAATTCTGACCGCAGCAGGAGATATGGGATCCTTATCTTCTGGTGCAGCGGGATGCGATAGATGCACCGCGGGCATAGCCCTTCGTCCCGCCGGCAACTCCCCGTCCGGCATGGCACTTGACGCGCATTTATCTACTCTGCATAATTATTTTCCGGACGTTTGTCCTGTTCTCATCTTATCATATCTTTTCACGAAATGGAAGGGGAAACCGGGGGATATTTTGGCAATTTTCCGGTCTGTACATTTAAAAAAACTGGTTTTATAATAGGGAATTATTTAAAAAATGACGTGAGGAACGATACGGACGAGGAGGATACGTATGAGCAGAGAAAGCGGAAAGGATCTGACATCGGGATCGCCGTTTGGGCTGATCCTGGGCTTTGCCCTCCCCATGCTTCTGGGGCTTTTATTTCAGCAGTTTTACAACATGGTGGATACCATGGTGGTGGGCCAGTGCCTGGGGGTCACGTCCCTGGCGGCCGTGGGCTCCACCGGCTCCATCAATTTCATGATCAACGGCTTCTGCATCGGTGCGGCCACAGGCTTTGCCATCCCGGTGGCCCAGAAATTCGGAGCCGGAGACTACAAGGGAATGCGGAAGTTCGTGGCCAACGCCGGATATCTGGCGGCAGTGTTTGCGGTGGTGATGACGGCGGCTGTGGGCGTCCTCTGCATGGACATCCTCCGCTGGATGAACACGCCGGAGGACATTATCCAGGGGGCTTATGATTACATATTTGTGATCTTCATGGGAATTCCCGTTACCTATATGTATAATCTCCTGGCCGGGATCATCCGGAGCCTGGGCGACAGTAAGACGCCGGTGTATTTCCTTCTTCTGTCCTCGGTGTTAAACATCGGCCTGGACTTTTTCACGATCCTGGTGCTCCATATGGGCGTAGGCGGTCCGGCCCTGGCCACGGTGGTCTCCCAGGGGATCTCTGCCGTTCTGTGCCTGGCATACATGATCCATAAATTCCCGGTCCTCAGGATGGAGGGAGACGAAAAAAAGCCCGACAGGGACATGATCCGGGTGCTCTGTGCCATGGGCATCCCCATGGGGCTCCAGTATTCCATCACGGCCATCGGCAGCGTGATCTTACAGGCTGCCGTCAATTCCCTGGGCTCCATGGCTGTGGCCGCCGTATCCACCGGCAGCAAGATCAGCATGTTTTTCTGTACGCCCTTTGATGCCCTGGGCGGAACCATGGCCACATGGGCCGGCCAGAACGTGGGGGCGAAAAAGCTGGACCGGGTGCGGGAAGGCGTGCGGAAGGCCAGTCTTATGGGCTTTGCTTATTCGGCAGCGGCCTTTGCGGCGCTGTTCTTTTGCGGCCGGTATCTGGCCCTGCTTTTCGTGGATTCGTCGGAAACGGAGCTGATCCGGCAGATCTCCACCTTCCTGATCTGCAACAGTATGTTTTATATTCCCCTGACCCTGGTGAATGTGGTGCGGTTCGCCATCCAGGGCATGGGATTCAGTACCTTTGCCATTCTGGCTGGGGTCTGTGAGATGGCCGCCAGGGCCTTTGTGGGCTTCTGCCTGGTGCCGGTGTTCGGCTTCCTTCCGGCCTGCTTTGCCAGCCCACTGGCCTGGATCTGCGCGGATCTGTTCCTTGTGCCGGCCTTTGGCCAGTGCTTAAAAAAATTAAAACGAACATTCGGCGAATAGTTTTATGCGGATGAGCCATACTATGGGTGTAGTCAACTGAATCCCATTAGGAGGTATTTCAAATGTCAAGAAACAGCTATGATATGGACGACAGCACAAGAAATGAAAACGCAGGAAACAACAGCCAGAACAGAAGCCAGAATAACAGCCAGAATAACAGCCAGAACAATGGCCAGAACAGAAGCCAGAATAACAGTCAGAACAAAAGCCAGAACAGCAGCAGAAATTCCGGCAGAAACAGCAGCCAGGACTGCAAAAATTACGACTGATGGCATGACGGCTTGAAAAGTCATGAAAAAAGCGGCGGCGGGAGCGATCCTTCCGCCGTTTTTTCTGTCCGGAGCCCATAGGGGCTTTTATGGGGATGGAACATGTCCGGCGGGACGGGCGTATACTGATCATAAGAAGGTACAGGCCGGAGGCGCGTATGTTTCAGAATATTTCCGCAGACAGGCTGGAAACGCTGCTGGACCAGGGCAGGGCTTTTACCCTGGCGGATGTGCGGGAGCCGGAGGAATACAGGGAGGGACATCTGGCGGGAGCTGTGAACCTGCCGGTGCAGCAGATTTTAAAAATAACAGAACAATCTGGTTTTTTTGAAGATCCAGAAAAATTTCTGGGTATTTCCAGGAAGCGGCCGGTGATCGTTTACTGTTCCCACGGCGGCCGGGGGATGCAGGCGGCCAGGCTCCTTTCGGGGGCCGGATACCAGGCGGTCAATGTTTACGGAGGGCTTTCCTGCTACCGGGGCCGCCATCTGACAGACGGTCCCGGGGGGACGCGGTGACCCCGCCGGTCCCAAAGACGTGATGCCGTGGCCGGGCCGTCCCCCGCCGCAGGGCAGAAAGCATTTGACAGAGGCCAGGAAAGCCCTTAAAATGGAGAAAAGTATAAACCAACAGAGTTGAGCAGTTAGGAAGGTACCGAATGGAAAGATTTGAATTGATCGCCCCCTGCCATTTCGGGCTGGAGGCAGTTATGAAGCGGGAGATCCTGGACCTGGGCTATGAGGTGAGCCAGGTGGAGGATGGCCGTGTTACATTTATCGGAGACGCAGAGGCCGTCTGCCGCGCCAATATATTTTTACGGACCACGGAGCGGATCCTTTTAAAGGTAGGGAGCTTTAAGGCGGAGACCTTTGAGGAGCTGTTCCAGGGCACCCGGGCCATCCCCTGGGAGCAGTATATCCCCCGGGATGGAAAATTCTGGGTGGCCAAGGCGTCCTCCATTAAGAGCAGGCTGTTCAGCCCGTCAGATATCCAGTCTATCATGAAAAAGGCCATGGTGGAGCGGATGAAGGGGGCCTACGGCATCACCTGGTTCCCTGAGGATGGGGCCAGCTATCCTCTGCGGGTGTTCCTTTATAAGGATGTGGTGACTGTGGCCATGGATACCTCCGGCGATTCCCTGCACAAGCGGGGGTACCGGACTCTGACCAGTAAAGCCCCCATTACGGAGACGCTGGCGGCGGCCCTGCTCATGCTGACCCCGTGGAAGCCGGACCGGATCCTGGTGGATCCCTTCTGCGGCAGCGGCACCTTTCCCATTGAGGCGGCCATGATGGCGGCCAATATGGCGCCTGGCATGAACCGGGAATTCCTGGCAGAGGAGTGGAAGAACCTGATCCCAAAGAAGTGCTGGTATGAGGCCATGGACGAGGCCAATGATCTGGTGAAGGACGATATTTCTGTGGATATCCAGGGCTATGACATCGACGGGGAGATCGTCCGGGCGGCCAGGGCCAATGCGGCGGCAGCCGGAGTGGACCATCTGATCCATTTCCAGCAGAGGCCGGTGAGCCAGCTGAGCCATCCGAAGAAATACGGCTTCCTTATTACAAACCCGCCCTACGGGGAACGGATCGAGGATAAGAAGAACCTGCCGGAGCTTTATAAGACCATCGGCGAGCGGTTTGCGGCCCTGGATTCCTGGTCCGCCTATATCATCACAGCCTATGAGGATACGGAGCGGTATTTCGGCCGGAAGGCGGATAAGAACCGAAAGATCTATAATGGTATGATGAAAACGTATTTTTACCAGTTCATGGGTCCCAAGCCCCCGTCCAGAAATCCGGGAAGGCAGAACGGGTAAAGATCAGAGGCTCCGGTTTGTGAGGAAAGAGGTGGGAAGAATGAAACGCGGGAAGGCGGTTCTGGCCCTGGGGGTCCTGGCCGGGGCAGCGGCCCTTGGACTGGGCGGATCCATGGCCGCAAAACGGCAGCCGCTCCCCCTTCCGGCCCGGTACGACCTGCGGGAGGACGGCGCCGGGCCATGGATCCGGGATCAGGGGGACCAGAACACCTGCTGGGCGTTTGCGTCGGTAACGGCCCTGGAGACTTCCATGAAGGAGGAAGAACGGATCCCGTTATCAGCGGACCACATGATCCATAAAAACAGCGCCGGGCTCGCAGCAGCGGCCGGCGGAGATTATTCCCTTTCCTGGGCTTACCTTTTAAGCTGGCAGGGGCCGGCAGCGGAGGCCGATGATCCTTACGGGGACCATGTTTCCCCGGAGGGGCTTTCTCCAGTGTGCCATGTCCAGACGGTGAAGCTTCTGGGAGAAAAGGACTATGACGCCATCAAGCGTGCCGTTTATGAGACGGGAGGCGTTCAGAGCTCCCTGTATCTGCCGGAGCAGGGCGGAAGAGACCGGAGCGCATATTTTTATGACGGAGCCCACGAGGCCAATCACGATGTGGTGATCGTGGGATGGGATGATTCCTTTCCCAGGGAGGCTTTTTCCCCGCAGCCGGAAGGAGACGGGGCCTTTCTCTGCGCCAATAGCTGGGGAGAGGGCTTTGGGAAGCAGGGATTTTTTTATGTTTCCTATGAAGATACCCAGATCGGCCGCCACAACATTTCTTATGCCGGTGTGGAGAGTACGGTGAATTACAGCCGTATCTTCCAGACGGATCTGTGCGGCTGGACCGGCCAGCTGGGCTATGGGAAGGAAGAAGCGTGGTGCGCCAACGTGTATGAGGCAAAAGAAAAAGGAACCGTGGAGGCCGCCGGATTTTATGCCATGGTCCCGGATACGGAGTATGCGCTGTATGGCGCGGTGGTTCCCGGGGACATGGAGCCGGGAGAGGTCCTTTCCGGACTGGGCGGGGAGCTTATGCCCCTGCTGGCGTCCGGCCGGCTTGGGGAGGCTGGGTTTTATACGATCCCCTTTGAAGCGCCGGTGGAGGTAAAGGCAGGAAGTCGGTTTGCCGTGGCGCTGTGGATCCGGTCACCGGGAACGGAGCAGCCGGTGGCCATTGAATATAACGGCGGAGGCCGGTGGAGAAATGTTGACATTACCGACGGGGAAGGGTATATTAGTCCTGATGGGACACAATGGATGCGGGCAGAGGAAAGGGAGGCCTGCAACGTGTGTCTGAAGGCGTATGGGAACGGAGCATGACCGGAGCCATGGAACAAAGTAAAGGCAGGAGAGCTATGGAACACAGAATCATATTTGCAACTTCCAATCAGGGAAAAATGCGGGAGATCCGCGAAATCTTAAAAGGCCTGGGGACGGAGATCCTCTCCATGAAGGAGGCCGGCGTCCAGGCGGACATTGTGGAGGACGGGGATACCTTTGAGGCCAATGCGGTCATAAAGGCAAAGGCAGTCTGGGAGGAGGCCGGCGGCATTGTCCTGGCCGACGATTCGGGCCTGGAGGTGGACGCCCTGGGCGGAGAGCCGGGCGTATATTCCGCCAGATATATGGGAGAAAAGACCTCCTATGAGATCAAGAACTGGAACCTGATCCATCGTCTGGCAGAGGTTCCGGAGGAAAAAAGGACCGCCAGGTTCGTATGTGTCATTGCGGCGGCGCTGCCGGACGGCAGGGTCCTTACGACCCGCGGGACCATGGAAGGCCGCATCGCCTATGAACCAGCCGGGGCAGGCGGTTTCGGATATGATCCGATCTTAATGCTGCCGGAATACGGAAAAACGTCGGCGGAGATCACCATGGAAGAGAAAAACGCCATCAGCCACCGGGGAAAGGCTCTCCGGGCCATGAAGGAGCTGCTGGAAAAGGAATTTGCGGAGCAGAGGTCATGAGCGGTATGAGGATTCTGATCGTCAGCGATACGCACCGGAGAGATGGGAATTTCAGGCGGGTGCTGGAAAAGACCGGGCCCATCGATATGCTGATCCATCTGGGAGACACCGAGGGCAGTGAGTCATATTTCAGAGAGTGGGTCGATAATGATGTCTGCGTGATCCATGTGGTCCGGGGAAACAACGATTTCTTTTCCTTCTGTGACCGGGAAAAGGAGATCTCCATCGGGAGATACCGGGCGCTCCTGACCCATGGACATATGTACGGCGTATCCCTGGGGACCGAGGGGATCAAGGATGAGGCCAGGGCAAGGAAGGTGGATATCGTCATGTATGGCCATACCCACAAGCCGCATCTGGAATACTGCCGGGACGGCCTGGTGGTCCTGAATCCTGGAAGCCTTTCCTACCCGCGTCAGGAGGGAAGGAAGCCGTCCTATATGCTCATGGAGCTGGACCGCCAGGGAGAGGCCCATTTTACCATCTGTTATCTGGAGGATGAGGCCAGGAACCAGGAGCTGGAGCAGATGGGGATCTGGGGATAAGCGTTTTCGAAGAAATATAAAAAATCTCTTAAAAAAATTCATGAAAAACAGTTGACAAGAACGGTTTCATCAGCTATAATATCACTTGCGTTCCGAAAGCGTAAGGCAAACGAAAGGGCGTCTTAAAAGCGGGGTGTGGCTCAGCTTGGCTAGAGCGCCTGGTTTGGGACCAGGAGGTCGCAGGTTCGAATCCTGTCACCCCGATGGTTTTCCAAAGTCTTTCAACGGTTCGCAAGAGAATATGCGGGTGTAGTTCAATGGTAGAACACCAGCCTTCCAAGCTGGATACGTGGGTTCGATTCCCATCACCCGCTTGATGAGTCTGTAGCTCAGCTGGATAGAGCAACGGCCTTCTAAGCCGTGGGTCGGGGGTTCGAATCCCTTCAGGCTCAGTCGGGTTTTTCCCGTAATTTCATATGGTGGATATAGCGCAGTTGGTTAGCGCGCCAGATTGTGGCTCTGGAGGCCCAGGGTTCGAATCCCTGTATCCACCCGTATTTCCCCGGAACTTTGGTTCCGGGGTTTTTATTTTTTTAGGCCGATCTGGTATCTCTATATAGCCATTCTATAACAAAAATCACAATTTTCCGGATTGATAGTGAATTGCCGATTATTAAAGAGTATTTATAAGGTGATAAAATAAATAGGAGCAGTCTTATTCATCTGATTTAAAACTGGAATAGGACAATTTTGTGCGAGATTATATAAAATTCAATTAAGTATTATATAAAATGTCGATAAATGTATGTTATTAGAAAACATATAATAAATGAAAGAGCTAATCCCCCAGCTATGCTGGGGCGAATAGTGTAGTAGTGACGTTGTAGAATGTGTAATAAAGCCTCCTATGATACAATAGTAAAGG